>CAYFVU010000001.1:0-96361 GCA_964346645.1 uncultured Spirochaetaceae bacterium
CGGCGTAACCGAGGCAGGTCCCCTCATACCCGGAGTGGTCAAGAGCAGCGTCGCTATGTCTATGCTCATTCGGGAGGACATAGGCGACACCATCCGCGTGAGCCTCTCGGATTCTCCGGAAAACGAGGTCGTAGCAGGCATGGAGATACTTGCCGCTTCGGGTATCAAGATACGGCGACCGAACCTCGTCTCCTGTCCGAGATGCGGAAGAGCCACCTTCGATACCCACAGCTTCGTCGAAGAGCTCGCCCCGTACCTCTACGGAATGGAGACGGATGCCACGGTGGCGGTGATGGGCTGTGTGGTCAACGGTCCCGGCGAGGCGCGAAACGCCGATCTCGGAATAACCGGCGCGGGAAAGGAGATCATCATCTTCCGCAAGGGGGAGATCGTGAAGCGGGTGAATCGAGAAGATGCGCTGAAGGAGTTCGTCGCGGAGCTCGAACAAATCTGTGACCGGGAGGAGAGAGATGAATAGGGAGACGATTATGCTTCATGCCTCAGCACTAGTGCTTCTCCTCTGTGTCTTCCTCCTTCCGGCCTTTGGACAGCAGGAGGCTCAGGAGCAGCCTGCATGGTTGCTGATGGTCGAGGGGAAGGAAGCTTTTCGGAAGGGAAATTACGGTACCGCCCTCTCTCACTTCAGAAAAATCGTCGAGCGTGACAGGAGCAATGCCGATGCTCACCTCTGGATCGGCTACGTCTTCGAGGCGGAGGGGGAATACCCGCTGGCAAAACGGAAATACGAGCAGTCTCTCGAATACGAGCGACGCTTTACCCCGTACGACAGGCGAATCGCCGCGAGGTATGCACTTGCGCAGGTAGCACGGAAGATGGATGATGTCGAGTTGTACGAGAAGACCCTCGCCGACATCATCGAGGAGGGGCGCTCACAAGAACTCTCCGATGCAAGGGTTGACGCGGTGGTGCGAAAGATGAGGAGCCAGGGACCTGACAAGGTGATGGAGCTCTACAGAATCAGGGAGAAGGACGTGAGGCGTGCATACAGCCTTTCGGCCGAGCAGGCCTTACGGGAAAAGGACTATGCAGGCGCGGTTCGGAACTACAGCCTCGTTTTCGGCATCGTCATGACCACCGCCGTCGAGGAGATGCAGCGGATCAATCCGGGATATGAGTTCGTGCAGGAGGAGATCCCCGTAGCCGGAGGTGGCTTCTTCGTGTCGAACACCCGGAGATTTCTTCGGGATGCGGAGGACGAAGCCCGAATTGCCGAATACTTCTCATCCATACGGTTCTACCGCGATCTCTTTCTCTTCGCCGCAGCCCTGCACGGGATCGGCGAGGAAGAAAGGGCCGAAACGCTCTGGCTCGTCATTGCGGAGCATAGAGAATCCGGTGTGTGGAGCGTGCTCGCGCGGGAACAAGTTGCCGAGCCGAACCTCGCCGAGCTCCCGTCCATTCTCGAGAGATAATACCACCCTTTACCTTGAGATTACCGTCGGCGCTTGTTTATCACTCCAAAATATCGTAGGTTAAGCTATCTATGGACAAGATCATCATAAAGGGAGCGCGCCAGCACAATCTAAAAAACGTAGACCTGGAGTTGCCCAGAGACAAGCTGATAATAGTCTCAGGGCTCAGCGGCTCAGGCAAATCATCGCTGGCCTTCGATACGATTTACGCGGAAGGGCAGCGCCGGTACGTCGAATCTCTCAGCTCATATGCGCGACAGTTTCTCGGCAGAATGGACAAGCCGGACCTCGACTACATCGAAGGGCTCTCGCCCGCCATCTCGATAGAGCAGAAGACGACCCACCGCAATCCCCGGTCTACCGTGGGAACGGTCACCGAAATCTACGACTATTTCAGACTCCTCTGGGCAAGAGTGGGTATTCCCTACTGTCCTGCATGCGGAAGGCAGATAAAGGAGCAGTCGGTAGATCAGATACTCGACACCATTCTCTCGTTCGAGGAAGGGGCCAAATTGATGATACTCGCCCCGGTCGTACGCGGCAAGAAGGGAGAGCATCAGAAGATCATAGACGATGCGAGAAAATCCGGCTTCGTGCGAGTCAGGGTCGACGGCGAGCTGCGCTCTCTGGATGAAGATATCTCTCTGCGAAAGAACAGTAAACACGATATCGAGATCGTAGTCGCGCGGATAAAGGTGGACCCCGAGTCGCGCAAGAGGCTGTCCGAGGCGGTGGAGACTGCGCTCGAGGTGGCCGACGGCACGCTCATAGCCGTGCAGCGCAGAGAGGATGGAAGCGATGAAGAGCACTTCTTTAGCCGGAAGAACGCCTGTCCCATCTGCGGGATCAGCTTCCCCGAGCTCCAGCCCCGCCTCTTCTCCTTCAACAATCCAGAGGGGGCCTGCGATGTATGTTCCGGAATAGGCGAAACCCTCGAATTCGATCCCGAACTCGTCATACCCGATATGAGCCTGTCATTCAATCAGGGCGCCGTGGCCACCGCCAATCCGGAGGCCGCGTGGCATCGCAGCTGGTTCGAATCACTCGCCTCCCACTACGGTTTCAGCCTGGACAGTCCGTTCGATCAGCTACCGAAGGAGATCCTCGACATCATCCTCTACGGGTCGGATGATGAGATAGAGGTGACCTATGTCAACCGCAAAAAGACAGGGCGGTTCGAATACTCATCGAGCTTCAACGGGGTACTCAACGATCTTAAACGCCGCTACATAGAGTCGAGCTCCGATTATATCAAGCAGTGGCTCGAGGGATTCATGACCCATCACGTGTGCCCCGCATGCGGGGGAAATCGACTGCGGGAGGAGGCACTTTCGGTCTACGTAGGCGGGAGGAATATTCACGATGCGACACGCATGTCGGTCGATCAATCCCTCGATTTTTTCTCGAACATAGAGTTGACCGAGACCCAACAGCACATCGCGCATCAGATAATGAAGGAGATCCTCAGCAGGCTCAGATTCATGAAGAGTGTGGGGCTCGACTATCTCGATCTCGAACGGAAGGCATCGACTCTGTCGGGAGGGGAGGCGCAGCGTATACGCCTGGCGACGCAGATAGGCTCCTCACTGGTCGGAGTGCTCTACATTCTCGACGAGCCGACCATAGGACTCCACCAGCGGGACAATCAACGCCTCATCGACACTCTCAAACACCTGAGAGACCTCGGCAACACACTGGTGGTCGTCGAGCACGACGAGATGACCCTGCGCACCGCCGACTACATAGTGGATCTCGGCCCGGGAGCCGGAGTGCACGGGGGGCGTGTGGTTGCAGAGGGGACTCTCCCCGAAATCCTCGCCAACAAAGAAAGCTCCACCGCCAAATACCTCAACGGCATTGAATCCATACCGGTGCCTCAGCAGCACAGGGAAGGGAACGGCCTTTTCCTCGCAATTCGAGGGGCACGGGAGCACAACCTCAACGGTATCGACGTAAGCTTTCCCCTCGGCAAGCTGATAGTCATCACGGGAGTCTCCGGCTCGGGGAAGTCCACCCTGCTCAGCGATCTCGTCTATCCGGCAATACACAACCGGATAGGAAAGAGCCGCCTTCCTGAGGGCGTGTACGATGCGATCGAGGGAATCGAGCACATCGACAAGATCATCAACATCGACCAGAGTCCCATAGGCAGAACGCCCCGTTCTAATCCCGCTACATATGTCGGCCTCTTTACCCCGATACGGGAGTTGTTCGCCGCGCTTCCGGATGCGAAGGCGAGGGGCTACAAACCGGGTCGCTTCTCATTCAACGTAAAGGGCGGCAGGTGCGAAAACTGCGAGGGTGACGGCACCATCAAGATCGAGATGCACTTCCTTCCGGATGTATATGTGACCTGCGACGTCTGCAAGGGCAAGCGCTTCAATCGAGAGACCCTCGACGTACGGTACAAGGGCAAGAACATACACGATGTGCTCGAGATGTCGGTCGAGGAGGCGCAGGAATTCTTCTCCCACATTCCGAAGGTGAAGCGGCGTCTCGACACGCTGCAGTCGGTGGGCCTCGACTACATCAAGCTCGGACAGTCGGCGCTCACCCTCTCGGGAGGGGAGGCGCAGAGGGTAAAGCTGAGCCTGGAGCTGAGCAAGAAGAGCACAGGAAAGACCTTCTACATCCTCGACGAACCGACGACGGGGCTCCATTTCGCGGATGTGAGAAAGCTCATGGAGGTGCTGCACCGTCTGGCCGACCGAGGGAACACCGTGGTGCTCATAGAGCACAATCTCGATGTCATAAAGCAGGCTGATCATATCATAGACCTCGGACCGGAGGGGGGTACGAACGGTGGAAATGTTATCGCAGAGGGAACTCCAGAAGAGGTAGCAGGTGTTGCCGAGTCACATACCGGACGTTTTCTACACGAGGTGCTTCCGTAGGTATCTCGCTCTACTGCTCATTATTGCTCTCTACGCCGTAGTTCCGCCGGCGCTCTCTGCCCAAGAGGCGCCGGCGGGCGACACTGCCCAGGACTCGCAAGAGTCACAGGAGGCGCCGGATTCCCGGGAGGCGCCGGAGGATTACCTGCGAAAGACCCTTCTCATGGATATCCGTACCGCCTCCTATTACGAGCTGCAGGAGTGGCTGTCGAGGCTCGGTTTATCCATAGATGGAGACAAGGAGGAACTGCAAAACAGGCTCATCGAGCACTACGGAGAATCCTTCCCGGATCTATCCGTAGAGGAGAGCAGGAAGACAGAAGATGAGCGGGAAAAAAGGAGGGCAAGAGAGCTCACTGTAGAGGATGCGGGAGCACTCCGCTATCTCTCCGAGGCGGAAACAGGCGAGGCAGAGATACGCCTCAGCGGCGGGGTTCTGGTGTACATGCGGGACGAGGAGAACAATGCAACTCACCGTGTAGAGGCAAACAGCCTCACCTTCAACCGAGATCAGGCGCGTCTTACCGCCGAGGGTTCAGTCGTGTACTCGATGGAGCAGGGCGAGCGTCTCGAGGAGTTCACCGGGGAGAAGATCTCCTTCAACGTGGAGAACTACCACGGTATTTTCATTGGCGGCATGAGCAGCCGTGAACGGACGGTGCAGGGGGAGTCGCTCTCCTTCTATTTCAAGGGCGAGGTCATCCACCGGCCGAGGAAAGATTCGGTCTTCTTCGACGAAGGTATTATCTCCTCGAGCACACCGGAGGATCCCTACTATCATGTGGCTACGAACCGGCTATGGGTACTCGCACCGGACGAGTGGGCCTTCAGCGATGCGCTCCTCTACATGGGCAGGGTGCCGGTCTTCTACTTCCCCTTCTTCTTCCACCCGGGAGACGACCTGGTATTCCATCCCTCATTCGGCTACAGGAGCAAGGAGGGATACTACTTTCAGACGACTACCTATCTACTCGGCAGAAAGCGGAGCGAGGGGAGAAACGAGAACAGCCTCTCTTTTCTGCAGATAGTGGAGGAGGACTCCTCGTTCTACGCCCAAGAGCGCCACGGAATTTTTCTCCGACAGACGGACGAACCGTTGGAAAACGAATGGATACAGCGCTCGGAGTCACACGTAAAGCTTCTCTTCGACTACTACTCGCGGCTCGGCCTCTTTTCGGGCGTAGATGCGGAGATAAACGACGTAGGTCCACTGAAGAGTTTCTCCGCAGACCTCGGAGTCGGAATGACGGATTACATCTTTCCTCTGTCCGGATACGAGAGCTACACCGTTTTTCAGCAGAACGAGAGCGCTACCGGTTATCGCCGCTACTCGCAGAGTCCGTGGTTCATGGGATCGACCATCCCGTACCGCTTCGCGTTGAATATCGAGAACAGATTGGAGTGGGAAAGGCTGGTATGGCAGCTGAAGATTCCCCTCTACTCGGACCCGTACTTTTATCAACGGTTCGAGCAGAGGGACGAGGAGATCCTCTGGGGATCGCTCATACAGGGGGAGGAGCTCGCCTCCTACAGCGACGATCCGCTGCGCAACCCGGAGTTCCTCTCTCATTTCAACTATCGATTTCCCGTTCCCGAGACCTGGCTGCTCCTCACGTCTCTTTCCATAGACCGATTCGACACCTCTCTTGCAATGAACGATGCGGATATCCCCTCTGGGTACACGGATTATCCGGCCGACCGGCAGCCGGTGAACGAGCTCGGCTTCTACTATCCCGAACTCGTTACTCCCATAGACAGTGCGATCACCTTCAGAGGAACCTTCTTCGATACGGGGCGTGAGCCTGCCTACTCCGGAGATCAAGAGAGAAGCGGAGAGTCCGACGAGTATCGCCCGCCGTGGAGGGAAGATGAGGCCGAAGCGGAGGAAAGGGCGGTGGAACGGGAGACGGCACGCAGAGAGGAAGAGGAGCTTCGCCGACCGCCGGAACACGGAAACAGCACGGAGTACCGGAGAGAAGCCCCGAAAATCTATTTACACAGTCTCGATTACCTGATCAATCCCGAGCTCACCTACAGCTCGCGCTTCGACGATGAGCAGATGAACGATCCTTCCTCGGTGGACTTCGATCCCCGATTCTCCTACGTAAATACCGCGGGATACGGTCTGTTGACCTACGAATCACGATTCTTCGGACCTTATCTCGTCGCGCGGAACGAGCTCTCATTCAACGGGAGATACCGCGAACACTACCGCGAAGATGAAGAGGTAGATCTGAGCTCCTACCGACGGCAGGACAAGATTCTGAGCAATTTTACTATAGACGAGAAGCTCACGATGAAGAGCTACTTCCTCGATGAGTACGAGAATTACGACAAGACGAATCTCGCCTACACCTTCGACGCCCGGTATCTGACCTACTCATTTGACGAGGAGAAGGAGAATTACGATGCGCAGTACCTCGAATGGGACAAGGAGTACGTCAATACCCACCAGTTGAGGATGGACTTGATTCGCGATGTACGGAACGAGAGGGAGAATCTCTATCTCCAGGGAGCACTTCCCCCCACCACCCCGGACAACATAGGAGGCTTCGGTGCTCGGAGGGGACCTTTCGAGGGGGAAATACGTTTCAGGTCGAGGAAGGACGAGATGGAAAACGAGTGGATTCACGGCCCCCTCGATTCAACGGCGAAGCTCAATCTATGGGAACAGAGCTATCTTCTCGAGGAGCTGCACCTCATGATTCCGGAAGAGGACGATTACAGCCACTCCGACGTAACTCTCTCCTTCTTCGAAGGGAGTCTGTCGGCAGGTCAGACCTACGACTGGAACATTGCCGAGGAACGGCCCGAGAAGGCGAAGAGCTCACTCTCCCTCTGGTTCTTTACCGGAGAGCTCGAGTACCGTTACATGCCCAACTACGAATTCGATTTCACCAAGGGGGGATGGATCGAAAAGAATAGCTCGGCCTTTCAGCCCTACAGGACTACGGCAAAGATCGATGCCCGCTATCAGCCGGACCCCGTGTGGAAGAACCGTATCCGTTTAGATGCGGGTCTGACCACTGCTTTTCACATGGACATGCAACGTTTTACCGACAACGTGCTCGGTATCACCTTCGAGCTCGACGCGTACGTGGCGGAGTTTTTCGACGTGGAACTAAGCCTCAATTCGGAGAATAGGGCAATCTACTCCTATGTCCCTTCATACGCGGACCGACTCGGTATCGAGAGAAAGGATCCGGCGAGAGACTTCCTTCGATCGCTCAACCTCTTCGACTCGGAAGATCTTCTGAGCACCAATTACAACCTCAAGAGCTTATCGCTGCGGACGATACACCACATGCACGACTGGCAGCTGAGCTTTATATACAACGGAGAGCCGGTGCTGGAAGAAATGAATAAAAAATACCAATGGGAGAGTGAGTTCACCATACTGGTGCAGTGGAAGCCGATACCGGAGATACGCAAGGAAGCGGTATACGACGGGGAATCGGAAAACGAAGAGGAGGGGCTCCTGTTCTGAGCACTCCCTCATGCATATCCACGAACAGGTCCAGCCATGAGGTTGCACGAGACTATCGCTTCGGTGGACTTGACGTTCGGTGGACTTGACGTGCGCCGAGTACGATAGATACACTTACGAGAGGAGGAAGAATAGCTTTTTGGAAAACGGACTTACGATAGTGCTGAGCGATCAGCATTTGATTAAAGATATTTGTGGAGTTCAGGATGAGAACCTCATTGCGCTCGAGAAGGCGTTGGATTCCCGTATTTTCACGCGCGGAAACGAGATAATCCTCGATTCCGAGGATTTCCAAACCCAGGCACTGTTCAGGGAGATACTGCGGCAGATACAGGAACATCACAAGATAGGGCATCTGCCGGATCCGGAGCTCGTAAACACCATATACCACTCTCTCATCGACGAGGAGAAAGAGGAGACAAATCTTCTGCGGGATCTCCACATCACGATTCCCAGCAGCCCGAAGGTCTTTCCCCGAAATGTTCACCAGGCGCAGTTCATAGAGGGAATGATCCACAACGACATCGTCTTCGGAATCGGGCCGGCGGGCACGGGAAAAACCTATCTTGCAGTGGCTCACGCCCTCAAAGAGATACTCGAGAGGAAAAAGAAGAAGCTCATCCTCACCAGGCCGGTGGTCGAAGCCGGAGAGAGCCTCGGTTTTCTTCCCGGCGACCTCACGCAGAAGATCAGCCCTTACCTCAAGCCGCTCTACGATGCAATGGACGATCTCCTGCCGCTGCAGGTCATCAATAAATTAGAGGAGAGCAGAATCATAGAGATCGCACCTCTCGCATACATGCGGGGCCGGAGCCTCAAAGAGGCATATATCGTCCTAGACGAGGCTCAGAACACCTCCAGAGAACAGATGAAGATGTTTCTGACCCGCATAGGAGAGGGGTCAAAGGCAATCATTACCGGAGATCTCACTCAAATCGATCTTCCCAAGCCGTCTCAATCCGGACTGCTCCATGCAAAGAACGTCCTCAGCGGCATCGAGGAGTTATACTTCGGTTTCTTCGATGCTCATGATGTGGTTCGGAATCGTTTGGTGAAAAAGATCGTACACGCATATGAAAACGAGACAAAGCAGTAACAGCATCCTCCCCTTTCCGCGTCTTCACGCGTTCGGGGAGAAGCGAACGAGAGCTATACTTCTCATCATAATCGCCGCTTTCGCAGCCAACACGCTTCTGCTCGTAGTCACCACACAGTTCAGGTTCTCCGGCTACAACCGAGAGCTCGAGACTTTCGAAAAAGGGGCCGTGGCGGAAAGGGAGCTGATTGCGCAACAACACATGACCTATGTCGACGAGCAGGAGACGAAGGCGCTCACAAAAAGGCGATTGGGCGAGCTAAAGCCTATCTTCTCCATAGATGTGGAGAAAATTTACTCGAGGATCGCTCTGTTCGAGCAATTCGCCACGTTCGTCAGTCACAATAACACGCTCATGACTCCGGAAGAGCTCATTAGGGAGATAAAACTGCGGTATTCCGTCGACATTCCATCGGAGGTGACGAGGCTGCTGCCGAAATACGAGGAAATCGAATCGATAATCCCGTTGAGCGAAACCATTCTCAGAAGTCAACTCGAGAGAGGTGTCTTCGATGAGACCTCTCCTAAAATTAGGGAGGGGGTGGAAAAGATCGAGCTCAGGCGCTGGGAGAACGGCGAGAAGGTCAACATCATTATCCCGAGAGATCAACTGCGTACCGAAGAGCGGGCAGGGCTCTCGGTCTCCGACAGTGTGGAGAGATACTCCCTCTCAGAAGTGGAAGAGCTATTGGTTACGGGGCTCGTACACATGTTTCTCACTCCTACCGCCTTCTACGATGCAGCGCTGACGGAGGCGCAGAAAGAGAAGATACGGAAGAGTGTGTCTCCGGTAACACACAGCATATCCAAGGGTGAGGTCATAGTCCGCGAGGGGGAGGTCGTCACCGACGAAGACATGGAGAAGATCGAGGCAATTCGCTCGAGACAGCCGCGGCCGAACTCCAAGGAGAGCCTCGCGATCATGCTCTACATCGGGTTCATATTCATCCTCGGTTTCATTCTTGTGGAGCCGCTCATCAAGAGGACCCGCAGGAGCCTGCAGCACAGCATCTTCCTGCTCGGCGCCTCGGTAATCTTCTCCTTCAATATTTTCCTGGCGGTGTGGCTCTCGTACATCCCGGTCTCTCTTCCGATATCGTTGGGTATTCTCACCGCCTTCCTCAGCATGATGATCTCCATCCTCATGACCTCGCGGATCGGTATCATCGCATCGCTTCTCTTCTCGCTCGGTCTTTTCGCCGTGCCGAGCATAGATATCTACTCCTTCCTGTTCTCCTTCTTTGCGGGTGTGACGGGTATATATGCAATAGAGAACGCCGAGAAGAGGATAGATCTCGTGACGGGCACGCTCAAGTTGACCGCCGTCGTGATCTTGCTCCTGGTTGTGATAGGGCTGCTGCAGCAGGAGAATCTCTCCTGGTTTGCATCGGCAGCGGGGTTCGGTATAGTCTACTCCTTTGTTACCGGAGGACTCACCCTCGCACTTCTTCCGGTGGTCGAGCACGTGCTCAATGCACCGACGGTCTTTCGCCTGAGGGAGCTCTCGGATACCAATACTCCGATATTCCGCCGCATGATAACGGTTGCGCCCGGAACCTACAGCCATTCCATGAGCGTGGCCAATCTTGCCGAGTCTGCGTGCAGAGAGGTGGGAGGAAACCACCTCCTCGCCCGCGTAGGCGCATACTACCACGATATCGGAAAGATGGAGCAGCCGGACTACTTTATCGAGAATCAACAGGAACGCAACCGGCACGACGAGATAACCCCTAATCTCTCCGTAGCCGTCATCAAGTCGCATGTAAAGCTGGGAAAGGAGAAGGCGAAGGAGCTCAAGCTGCCCCCCGAGGTGGTGGAGATAGTTGCGGACCATCACGGCAACGACGTCATAGGCTACTTCTATTCGCAGGCACTCAAGAAGAGCGAGCGTGACGTGCCTCCCGAGGAGTTCTCCTACAACGGGGTGCCGCCGAAGTCCAAGGAAGCTGCCATAGTCATGCTCGCCGATGTGATCGAGGCCCAGTCCCGGACGCTGAAAAAACCGACGATAAAGAAGTTCGACAAGATGGTATGGGATTCAATCATGCGGAAGGTAACCAACAGACAGTTGAGCAGGAGCGAGTTGAGCTTTCAAGACATAGAAAAGGTGAAGAACAGCTTCGTGCAGATCCTCGCCGGACACTTCCACAACCGTATAGAGTATCCCGAAACGAAAGAGGCGGTAGAGTAGTGGGTATCCACAGCATCGATATCGATACGATGGACTGTGATATATCCGGCTTTCCCTCGCTCAGCTCGGCGATGGAGGACTACGTCATTCGGGTGCTCGATGAACTCGAGATAGAGGAGTGTGAAATATCGCTCGTTTTATGCAGCGAGGCATTCATACGGGAACTCAATAGCCGGTATAGGGGCAAAGACGAGCCGACGGACGTACTTTCATTTTCTCAAAACGAAGGGTATGATATCGATGAGTACAGGGGGGAGGGAGTTTTTTCACCTCTGTTCGGCGATATTGTGATATCATTCGAGACCGTGCGCCGACAGGCGAATACACTCGCGGTCAGTGAAGGGGAGGAGTTAAAAAGAGTCGTGCTGCATGGTATACTGCATTTACTCGGTATGGATCATCAGACGAATGAAGAGGAAGAGCCGATGCTGAAAAAGCAGGAGGATTTGCTCACACAGCTCTCGGAGGTGCATCTGTTTTGAGGAAAATGTCGCTCTTACAACGACTCTTCGGACGCAATCAGAGGGAGCAGAAGGAGGGATACGAGAGCCTCAACTTCGAGGAAAAGGACATGATCCGAGGCATCGTCGCCCTCTCAGAGACGACGGTAAAGGAGGTAATGGTTCCCCGAATCGACGTGCAGTTCGTCTCCATAGACTCCTCCTTCGATGAGCTCATATCGACACTCACCGAGTGCGGGTACTCCAGATTTCCCGTCTACAAGGAGACCATAGACAACGTGGTCGGAATTCTCTATGTAAAGGACCTCCTCCAGTATTACAAATCTTCCGAAACGGTGGACATAGAGAAGATCATACGCCGCACCTACTTCGTGCCGGAGAGCAAAAAGCTCGACTCACTGCTCAGGGAGTTCAAGAGACGCAAGGTACACATAGCCGTCGCGGTCGACGAATACGGAGGAGTATCCGGCATAGTGTGTCTCGAGGATATCATCGAGGAGATCGTCGGCGACATCCAAGACGAGTTCGACAACGAAGTAGAGGACATCCTCGAGATAGGGGAGAATACCTATCTGTGCGACGCGCGGGTCGACATCGAAGACCTGAACGAGAAGCTCTCGCTCTCGCTCCCCGAAGAGGACTTCGACACTCTCGGAGGCTTCGTCTTCGATCTGTTCGGCAAGATCCCGGTAAAGTACGAGAAGGTCTCCTACTCGGGCTGCGACTTCATCATCCAAGAGATGGACGGGCACAAGATCAAGACGGTTAAACTGGTAATAAAGAAATGATTCGTTCGGCAAAGGGTACCCTCACGCTTATCACTCTCTTTGTACTAATAACGGTATTTTCCGTACTGCTTCCCTACTGCGTGCATGGGCAGACCGGCCGGAGTGGAGAGGCCGATGCCACGAGCCTCTACGTCGAGGGCAATGAGGCGCTGAAGATCGGAGACCTCTACCAGGCGATCGACTACTTCAAAGAGGCCTTGCGCTACAATCCCGATTTCGTGAAGCCGCACAAGGGGCTCGCGGAGGTCTTCTTCCGCCTCGGCGAATACAGCGAAGCCGAGCGCTATATACAAAAGGCCCGCTCGCTTGCGAGGATGAATACCGAGATCGCGGCGCTCGAGGGCAGGATCTACACCGGTCTCGGCGAATTCGACAAGGCCTCCTCCGTCTTCTCGTCGATTTTACGCCGAGAGCCGAACAACCTGGAGGCACAGTTCGGTGTCGCGGAGCTCGAAGTAGCGAGGGGACGGGCGAAGAATGCGCTGGAGGTCTACCTCGGCGCCCTCCGTTCGTATCCGAGAAACAGAAGAGGGTTACTCTCGGCGGCGATCCTCTACGAAACCCAGGGAGAGGAAAAGGAAGCTCGGGAGCTTATCAAGACTGCGGTCCGTTTTTACCCCGACGACCCGCAAGTCCACGCCCTCGCCGCCTCCCACTACCTCGATACAGGAGACTTGGCCAACGCCGAGGTCCACGCTCAGAGGTCGCTTACAGAGGATCCCGACAATAAGGACGCCCTTCAGGTGCTCATCGATGTCTACTTCACGCAGGACAGATATGATCAGGCGATACCTCGTATAAGAAGGAGCTTGGAGACGAGCAGCGACCTCTTGCAGCGTTACGCCCTCGCGAAGGCGCTCGCGGAGACGGGCAGGATCGACGAAGCGGTACGCGCCTTCACCGCCGCACTCCGTACGCGACCCGACGACGAGGTGATGCGCATCGTAATGGAGGATGCCCTCATATCTCAGCTCGACAGAGATCACGCGAAGCGAGTAGAGGCAGCGAAGGAACGGTTCGCGTCGGCCCGCAGCTACGAGAACAACAACAGAACCGAGCTCGCGCGGCAGGAGTACCGCAGGGGGCTCGAGCTCGCACCCTACAGCGTCGAAGGACGTCTAGGCTACGCTCGACTCTTCAAGCGCTCCGGAGACTACGGCAAGTATCTCTCGATACTCGAAGTGGTTGCAGAAGAGGGTAAGGCCGATCAAGATGTGCGGGATGAAATCGAGATATTCGAGAGCATTACCGAAGATACGGTCGCGAGCAGCTGGAATGTAGACCAGTTCGACATAGAGCGAGAGTTGTATCGTATCGCTCTTTTTGCCGATCTACGCTCCTCGTCTATGCGCCACATCGAGGCAGAGCTTCCCCTCCTGAACTACCAAGAGACCCTTATGTACGGCTACGAGCATATCGATGTGGTCCACACGGGTCGGGCCGGCAGCTTCGCCTCTTCATTTCGTACCGCCAGGCAAAACGACGTCGATTACTTCGTGATCTTCTCCTTCGAAGAGCAGGAGAGCACCTTCACGGTGAGAGCTGCGGTATATCACGGATCTACCGGCACGAGACTCGAAGACCTAGAAGTCTTTCGTACCGGCAACGAACGGGTGGCACGTGCCTCCATGCGGATCGTCGATGATTTCCAAGCCCTCCTTCCGATACAGGGACGTATTTACCGAAGAGACGGAGAGCAGGTACTCGTAGATCTGGGTAAGTTCCAGTCTATCCAGCCGGAAGACAGCCTAAAGATCATACGAGAAGAGGATATAGATCTTAAAAGCAGGTCCTTCGGCTTCGAGTACAGTCCGAACGATGTGTTAGGCGAGATTACCGTTACCGAGGCCGACGAGCTCATTTCCGAAGGCCGATTGCAGACTTCGAGTTTCTTCGATCTCGTAAATCCCACCGACGTGGTCTTCAAGGCCCAAGCGGAAGAAGAAGGGGCCGAGGCAGGCGAAACGGCAACAGAGCCGGAAGAGCAGAACGTAAATTCTTCCGCAATCTATAAATCTCTGCTGCGCATTCGCTGATTCATTGACAGAGTAAAAACGATATCATATATTTTAACCGATCTTAGCAAAGTCTCTAGGAGGATAGTATATGAAAATTGCAATTAATGGGTTCGGTCGCATCGGCCGAAGCGTCTTCAAGGTAGCCTTTGAGCGAAACGATACCGAAGTCGTTGCGATCAACGACATAACCGATGCAGATACGCTTGCACATCTGCTCAAGTACGATTCGAACTACGGACCCTACCAGCACAGCGTAGAGGCCAAGGACGACGCGCTCATCGTCGGCGGCAAGAAGATTCAGGTGCTTGCCGAAAAGGATCCGAAGAAGCTCCCATGGAAGAGCCTCGGTGTGGATGTAGCGATAGAATCCACAGGAATTTTCCGAACCGCCACCGGTTCCAAGGGCGGATACAAGGATCACATAGAAGCGGGAGCCAAGAAGGTCATTCTTACCGTCCCCGCCAAGGACGAGGTGGACAAGACGATCGTTCTCGGCGTCAACGATTCGGATCTCGAGAGCGGAGACCTCGCCGTTTCCAACGCATCCTGTACCACAAACTGTCTCGCACCGATCGCAAAGGTCCTCCACGACAACTTCGGTATCGTCGAAGGACTCATGACCACGACCCACGCATACACGGCGGATCAGAATCTCCAGGATGCTCCTCACAAGGACCTCAGAAGGGCCCGTGCTGCGGCGCTCTCCATCATTCCCACGACCACCGGTGCGGCAAAGGCGGTCGCTCTGGTAATCCCCGAGCTCAAAGGGAAGCTCAACGGAATCGCCATGCGTGTTCCCACGCCGACCGGCTCGATCGTAGACCTCACCGTAAAGCTCGATGCAGACCCTTCCGTAGAGGAGCTGAATGCGGCAATGAAGAAGGCCGCCGAAGGTCCCATGAAGGGCATACTCGAGTACACCGAGGATCCGATCGTCTCTATGGACATAAAGGGGAATCCCCGCAGCTCTATTTACGACGCGCTCAGTACCATGAAGCTCGGCAACGGCTTCTTCAAGATTCTCTCTTGGTACGACAACGAGTGGGGTTATTCCAGTAGAGTAGTCGATCTCGCGGCAAAACTCGTCTAAACGGAGAGTCGTATGTCGGTAAAAACGGTAAAAGACATAGATCTTACGAATAAGCGGGTTCTCGTACGAGCGGATTTCAACGTTCCTCTCAAAGAGGGCACGATTACCGACGATACCAGAATACAGGCGGCCCTTCCCACGCTCCGGTACATACTGGAGCAGGAGGGGACCTCCCTTGTTCTGATGAGTCATCTCGGACGGCCCAAGGGAGAGAAGAAACCGGAGTTGAGTCTCGGGCCTGTCGGCAGAAGACTCTCGGATCTGCTCGGAGTACCAGTAAAGACGGCGCCGGACTGCATAGGCGAGGATACCCTCTCGATGGCTAAGAATTTGAAGGCGGGAGAGGTGCTCCTGCTGGAGAATCTCCGTTTCCACAAGGAGGAGACGGACAACGACGCCGATTTCGCAAAAAAATTGGCGAAGAATGGTGACGTCTATGTAAACGACGCATTCGGCACCGCCCACCGCGCTCACGCCTCCACCGAGGGAGTGGCGAGACTGCTTCCCGCCGCTGCCGGATTTCTCATCGACAAGGAGGTGCGCTTCTTCGAGCACATTCTCTCCAATCCGGAGAAGCCCTTTGTCTCAATAATCGGCGGCGCAAAGGTTTCGACGAAGATCGGCGTGCTGGAGAAACTACTAGAAAAATGCACGACCCTCGTAATCGGCGGAGCGATGAGCTACACCTTCCTCAAGGCGCAGGGCAAGTCCGTAGGAGCCTCCAAGGTCGAAGAGGAGTACCTGGACACTGCGAAGAAGCTACTGGAGCAGGCGAAAAACGCCGGTATTTCCGTCGTATTGCCCGAAGACCACATGTGTGCAGAGGAGTTTTCCGAAGATGCACAGCCTAAGTACGTCGATTCGAGTGAGATTCCCGACGAGCTCATCGGTCTGGACGTGGGTCCGAATACACTGCAGAAACTTCGCGAGGTGATCTCGGAAGCAAAGACCCTCGTGTGGAACGGCCCTCTAGGCGTTTTCGAATTCGAATCATTTGCAAAGGGTACCCTCGAGGTCGCCCAGATGGTGGCCGAGTGCTCCGGTACAACGGTAGTAGGCGGAGGAGACTCCGTCTCCGCAGTCAACAAGTTCGGCTTTGCCGAAAAGATCGATCACGTATCGACCGGTGGCGGCGCGAGCCTCGAGTTCCTCGAGGGCAGGAAGCTGCCCGGCATCGCCGTACTAGAAAAATAAGGGGAAGAAGTAATATGCGTAGACCATACCTCGCGGGCAACTGGAAAATGCACAAGACCCGTCAGGAGGCCGTCGAAACGGCTAAAGAAATAGCACAGGGCGCAAAAGACACGGACAGAAAGGTCATGATTGCGCCTCCGTTTACCGCCCTCTCGGACGTAGGTAAGGCGCTCGAGGGGAGCAATGTGATGCTGGGCGCGCAAAACATGTCCTCCGAGGAGGAGGGAGCTCACACCGGAGAAATCTCGGTGCACATGCTCAAAGACTGCGGTGTGACCGCGGTCATCCTCGGGCACTCGGAACGGAGGCTCGTGTACAACGAGAGTGACGAGTTCATCAACAAGAAACTGCATCTCGCCCTGAACAAGGGGCTCGAGGTCATCCTCTGTGTAGGAGAGACGCTCGAGGAGCGAGACGCCGGTAAGGCCGAACAGGTCGTAGAGGCGCAGCTGAAGGGGAGTCTCGCCGGAATAGGCGAGAAGGATTTCGGCGGAATTACGATCGCCTACGAGCCGGTCTGGGCAATAGGCACCGGAAAGACCGCGACCCCGGAAGATGCCGATGCGATGCACAGCTCCGTCAGACGTCTTCTCTCGGAGATGTATTCCGAAGCTGCCGCCAAGGACATGGTAATCCAGTACGGCGGCTCCGTGAAACCGAAGAACATAGACAGCCTCATGGCGAAAGAAAACATAGACGGGGCCCTCGTAGGAGGCGCCTCCCTTACCGCAGAAAATTTTTTACCGATAATTCGGTATAACCAGTAACGGAGTACAGAATATGGGCTTTTTAGGAATCATGCTTCTGGTCATCTTCGTCTTGACGTCTCTGCTGCTCATCGGACTAGTGATGATACAGGATGACCAGGGCGAGGGGCTGGGAGGAATATTCGGAGGCTCGGGTGGAGCCTCGATGGGTTCCCGGCAGGGGAACATCCTCACAAAAACCACCTCTATTCTCGGTGCGGTATTTCTCATCACTGCATTCGGGCTCGCGTGGATCAACAAGACGCCCGAGAGTGGCAACGTGATCGGCGCGGCTCAAGAGCAGATGAGCGGAGAGAGCAACGAGTGGTGGAACCAGCCGGTGGAAAACGAGTCCCAGTCGCAAGAAGGGGAGAGTCTTCCATCAACGGAAAATCAGTAAGCGCACACGGCAGTCCCCGCCGTCAGGCGGGGACACTTTTTTGGAGTAGATATGAAAGTAGCAGTAATCTATTTCTCTGGCGCGGATCGTTCGAGGCTGCAGAATGTGGCAAAGGGTATCGCTGAGGGGGTCTATTCTCAGGGACATTCTGCGGATTTGATCGACGGAATGAAGGACGTCAACACGAAACTCACGATGTATGAGTACATTGCGGTAGGAGCAGAGGCCGCCGGTTTCTTCGGAGGAAAGGTGAGCCCTCAAATAGGCAGATTTTTGTCCAATTCCGGAATTGTCTCGGGGAAGCGCTGTTTCGCATTCATTACCCCGAATGGCATTCGCAAGATGAAGACGCTCAAAGCCCTCATGGATATAATGGAGCACGAGGGAATGTTCTTGAAAAATTCTCAAGTCGTGGCATCTTATGAAGAGGCGGAGGTAATCGGGCGTTCCTTAGTGTGAATGCGGAATTAGGAGAAGAGGAGGAATTCTTGAAAAGGCTAGTACTTTTCATAAGTATACTGATGGTATTGCCGAGCATCGGTTTTGCTCAAACGCTCGGAAACACCGTCGCTACGGTGAATCTCACAAAAATGGAGGCCATCACCTCTAAAGAGGTGAATAAAAAGCTGAACCAGCTTAAGGAAATCGGCTCCCAGAGCGGTATTCCTCAAGACCAGATAACACGTGAGAACGTGATGGAGTCTCTGATCGACCAAACGCTCATCAAACAGGCGGCCGAACGGGACGGCGTAAAGGTCCCGGACTCGCGGGTCGACCGGATGATAGAGGAGCAGAGGCGGGCGTACATGCAGAACAGCGGCCGCAGAATAGATCAGGAGCAGTTCGAACAGGTCGTGCAGAACGAAACGGGCTACTCCTGGGAGCAGTACCGGAGCCAGATCAGAGAGCAACTCCTGCAGCAGATGTACATCACCAGCCGAAAACAGGCGATGTTCGAGAACATAGATCCGCCTACCGAGGCGGAGATAGAGCAGCAGTATCGGGAAAATGCCACGCAATTTACCAATCCCGAGTACGTGCGGCTGAGTCAGGTCTTCATTTCAACGCAGAACAAGAGCGAAAGCGAAATAGAGAATGCACGAGAGAAGATCCAAAAGGCCTATCAAAAATTCAAGTCGGGTGAGCTCTCCTTCAGCGATGTCGTGCTCAAATACTCCGAGGACGAGAATTCGAAGTACCGAGACGGAGATGTCGGCTACATTACCCGTGATAACACGCAGGTGCGTTCGGCCTACGGAGAAAACTTCTTCAGCACCATATTCGGGCTCGAAGAAGGAGAGGTTTCCAAGGTCATAGAATCGAACGTGGGATTTCATATAGTCAAGGTTACCGAACACGAGCCGGCGAAACTGCTGCAGCTCGAGGACAAGCTATCCCCCGATTCGCAGACGACTCTGCGCGACTACTTGAGGAGAATGCTCTATCAGAACAAACAGCAAGAGGTTTTCCGCCGAGCCATGGACGAAGTGGTGAGCGATCTCAGAGAAGAGGCGGAAATTGTCACATACGACGAGTAAGCGGATAGAGACGGCAGCGTAAATGGGTTCCCGCAGAAAAGCGAGAGTTCTTGCCCTTCAGGCGCTCTACAGTTGGGATTTCACCGGCAACTCTCTCGAGAGCCTCGTGCAGTTTCCCTGGATAGATGAGGGGCGGAGGGAGAGCTATGACGATCAGACCTTTGCTTTCGCCGCTCTCATCGTGAGGGGAACGCTCGAGAAACGGGAAGAGATCGACGAGGCGATACGTGCGCAGCTCGAACACTGGGACTTTACCCGACTGGCAAAGGTCGACCTCGCCATCCTCAGGTTCAGCATATATGCGCTGCTCTATCAAGACGACATTCCCCATTCGGTAACTATCGACGAGGCGATAGATCTGGCAAGGGAGTACGGTAACGACGACTCATACCGCTTCATCAATGGAATGCTCGACGGAGTGAGAAAACGACTGTGACTATCGACGGTCCGACATGAAAAAGAAAGATCTCGTTCTCCTTTTACTCATCCTCATCCTCGCCGCAGCCCTCGTATTTACTCTTCTCTACATTCGAGAGGTAAAGCAGGAGCGGATCTCCGAATCCTACGTAGAGCTGCTCAGACAGATCGATGGATATCTCTCGGAAGGCTACAGCCGGAAGGCGGCAGAAAATATCTTGCGACTCGCGGAGACCGATGTTTCCGCCGCGACCTATCTTCAACTCCTCAAGAGAGCCCATGCCCTCACCGAGCAGGGAGAGGGCTTCGAGACATTCGTTACGGTTGCAGAGCTGGGCCGCGAGGACTTTCCCGCTCGGGGGGACATCGCGGCTCTGCTGGTCTACGGCTATCTGCGAACGGATAATGCGAAGAAGGCCGAAGAAGTGGCGCAGGAGAGTAAAATTCGAGACCCGCGTTGGAGCCCGATACTCGCGGAGTCGGCCATAGTAAACGGAACTTTTCTCTCCATGGAGCAGGTAGGTGAAGACGTGGGAGAAAGCAGAGATCTCTACCGCAGGGTCATGGAGTCGGAGGACCCGGAGATTTTCGAGGAGGCGTGGAGACGTACCGGAGCATCTGCTTTTCTCCTCGATGCGGTGCTCCTCGAGCTCCTGCGAGGAGGGATCTATGAAGCCTCGGAGCTCCTGCAGGGACTCCCCCGGGATTCACACGCCAAGCTCCGCTTCTTCGTCGCATATGACGGCGAACGGTGGAGAAGAGCCGAGGCGCTGCTCGGGCAGATTCCCACCGGCAATGGGCCGGCGGAGATACCCCGGCGGGAGAAGCTCATGTTAGAAGCCGATCTTGCACTCCGAAGAGGTGACCACTCGAAGGCTGCCGGGCTTTATGAGCGTTTTGTCTCCGAATATCCCGGTTACACCTGGTCCTCCTACTACAATCTCGCGTATATACGCTACAGCGATGCACAAGAGGGTAAAGCCTTCGGAGAAGAATTTATGGAGGGGCTCGTCTCCTCTGCAGCGGAGGGGTCCGGAAGGATATTGGATCTCGCAGAGCTCATGCTCGCCTTCGGCGACACTCAATCTGCAGAGTACGTGCTCTCCCGGATACCTGAAGAACCGGAATCCGCCCCCCATCTTCGTCTCCTGAGGGAGAAGACGAAGAGGAGGGTGAATCCGGAACGCTACAAATCGCTCTTGAGGGTACTGGTGAACCGCAGTGGCGGGGAGAGATATGCGGCCCACCTCGCCTGGTTTCTCATCGGGGTCGAAGATTACGACAGCCTGGAAGAGCTCATCTCCTACTATGCCGAGGAGTACGGCGAGCCTGCGTGGCTCCGCTTCTATCGCGGCATTCTGCATGCAGAACGGGGCGACTACGAAGAGGCTCTTACCTCGTTTTCACATTCCTTAGATGCACGTGAGCACTGGGAGGCCTACTATAACATGGCCATAATCGCCGCACTGCAGAACGATCCGACACGGGGAGTAGCGCTCTTGGAAAAGGCGGCCCACAGCGCGGGAAACTCACCGGAGGCGAGATCAGAGATACTCGCGGCAATGGCGGAGATAAAGTATAGAAACGGCAGGAGAGAGGAGGCCCGTGCCGATGCCGAGCGCGCGCTATCCTATGACCCGGCAAACAGCACTGCACAGCTCATCGTCAATACACTTGAAACCTCAAAGGCGGAGTGATAGAGTTACTGCCGTATGATCAAATTGAAGACAAGAGAAGAAATTGACCGCATTCGGGAGGCATCGAAGATCCTCGTGGAAACCCACATGGAGCTCGCGAAGATGATAGAGCCGGGAATACCAACCGAGGAGCTCGATAAATTTGCCCGAAGATACATAGAAAAACATGGTGGAAGTCCTGCGTTTCTCGACTACATGGGATATCCCGCATCGCTCTGCGTCTCCATTAACGAGGAGGTTATACACGGCATCCCCGGAGCGCGAAAGCTCGTCGAGGGCGACATCGTGAGTATGGACCTCGGAGTCGAGATAGACGGCTATTACAGCGATATGGCCAGAACCGTCCCGGTCGGCAGGATCTCGGAGGAGGCCGAAAAACTCATTCGCGTGACCTACGAGTGTCTCTACATGGGAATAGCACAGGTGCAGCCGAAGAAGAGGATCCATGCAATATCGCAGGCAGTGTACGATCATGCGGCGGCGAACGGCTACGGGGTGGTGCGGGAGTACTGCGGCCATGGGGTCGGCTATTCGCAGCATGAGGACCCGCAGATACCCAACTACGTGAGCAGAGGGGCGAATCCCCGCATGAAGAGGGGAATGGTATTGGCCATAGAGCCGATGATAAACCTAGGCGGAGCCGAGGTATCCGTGCTCGACGACGACTGGACCGTCGTCACAGCGGACGGTTCCCTGTCGGCGCATTGGGAACACACCATAGCCGTGTTCGATGATCATACCGAAATCCTCACCGAGTTAGAGGATTCGTGAGATGCCGGGATAAGTGCGGCCTCGATTATTGTTTTGACTTACGAGCGGCGTCCTTATTATCTTAAATGAGAATATACTACCCCTTTCTAAGTACAAGAGGTATACGATGAAACAGACGAAACTTTTCTATTCGAAGAAATTCTTTCTATTCAACCTTATCGCGGTAGGAGTGCTCGCAGGTTTTACCCTCTCATTCCTCATTTTTGGCTGTTCGACCGATTTAAAATCCGGTGAGACCGCATACGCGCAGGAGAACGGTGAGGAGAGTTCCGACATCGCCGGACTGCGCAGCATGCAGAACTCCTTTCGCAGCGTTGCGGAAGATGTGCTTCCGGTGGTCGTAGAGCTCAAGGTAGTGGAAATCGTAAAACAGCAGGCACCTCAGCAGCGAGGTTGGCCATGGGACTTTCTCTTTCCTGAAGAACAGCAGGAAAACGGCGATAAAGACCGGGAACGGGAGTTCCGCAACCAGGGACTCGGCTCCGGTGTCGTGGTAAGGAACAATGGTGACACATACTATGTCCTCACAAACGAACACGTGGTAGGAGAAGCCGATGAGATCAAGGTGGTCATGCACGACGAGAGCGAATACATGGCAACACTCGTAGGCAAGGATTCGAGAAAGGACCTCGCCCTCGTCGAATTCAGCACAAAGGACGATCTGCCCGTGGCAGAGCTCGGCGACAGCGAGGAGCTGCGTGTGGGAGACTGGGTGTTGGCGGTCGGAAGTCCCTTCGGCTTCGTCTCCAGCGTAACCGCCGGTATAGTCAGCGCGAAGGGCAGATCCGGCCCGCAAAACAACATAAGCGACTTTATACAGACCGACGCCGCGATAAACCGGGGCAACTCGGGAGGAGCCCTCGTGAACATCGAAGGAGATGTCGTGGGGATCAACACATGGATCGCCGCGCCTACCGGGGGGAGCATCGGACTCGGGTTCGCCATACCGATCAACAACGCGAAGAAGGCGATCGATGACTTCATAGAGAAAGGAAAGGTAGAATACGGCTGGCTCGGCGTGACGGTTACCGATCTCTCCGATGAGGCGGCGAAGCAGATGAATATTACCGAGGAAAACGGCGCCTTCATCCACAACGTCTACATCGATTCACCGGCCGATAAGGGTGGCATACTGCCGGGAGACTTCGTGACTGCGATCAACGGCAGCAACATAAAGAGCAGGGACGAGCTCGTGCGATTCGTCGGCGACCTGGAGGCCGGCGAAAGTGCCGAATTCTCGCTGATACGCTACGGAGAAGAGGAGAGCGTCACCGTCGAGATCGGACAACGAAAAGACCAGGATGCCATACTGTCTCAGCAGAGCAAACTTTGGCCCGGAATGATCGTGGTCCCGCTCAGTGAGGAGGTGAAGTCTCGAATGGAGATCGAATCCTCCGTGGATGGAGTAGTGGTCGCCAACGTGGAGAAGCAGACGAAGCCGTACATAGGCGGTATAAGGCCTTACGACGTCATTACGGAGATAAACGACGACAGCATCGAGAACCTCATAGACTTCTATGAGGCGATAAACGACAGGTCGACGGATCGATACGAGATCGGCTATGTTCGTGAGGGAAGCAAGTTCTTCATAGGTATCGAGAGAGAGTAAGACTCCGGTACCATGTATGAGGGTGGGGAGAGAGCAGGGCTTTCTCCCCACCTAATTTATTAGCGATCATGGTTTTTTGAAATTCCTTGATTTCATCTGAATTCTTTTATCCGAAGAGAGGGGAGCATGAGTAAGATTTTTGTTGAGTACGACGAGGTGAGGAACAATTCTCTCAAGCTTGCGCACCGCATCCATCAGGACGGCTTCGTTCCCGATGTGATCTACGTGCTTCTTCGCGGCGGCGCGTACATCGGCAACGTCATAAGCGAGTACTTCAAGATCGTACGGGCCGGCGAACGCCCGGTTTTCTACGCGGCTGTGGTGGCCCGCTCGTATACCGACATCCACCAGCGCTCCCAGGTGCGGATCGACGGCTGGACCTACAAACCGGAGTACCTGAGAACGGGAGACAAGATACTCCTCGTCGATGACATATACGATTCAGGAACCACGATGAGCTACCTCGGTGAAGTCATCATGGGACACGGAATACCCAGAGAAGATCTGAAAATCGCCGTGCACGACTACAAGGTATTCAGCTACCAAGAGAGCAGCATGTCGGTAACTCCGGACTACTACTGTGTTCGGCACAACATCAACTCTCCGGAAGAGGACATCTGGATTCACTACAAGAGCCACGAATTCGTGGGCCTTACCGAGGAGGAGTACCGAAAAAATTACTCGTATACAGACCAGGAATTTACCGATATACTAGAAAAGCAGCTTTTTTCGTAAGACGGTAGGTAGCAATATGCCCAGAGCCACGGGTCGACTTCTTGTTTCTGCACTCTTCCTGCTCTGGCTGTGCGCAGCGGCGTCGGCACAGCACGAATTCCCCTTCGACATCTCTCCCTCACCGGGTTCCTACGGTCGTAACACCAGGGTAGAGCTGAAGCTCGATGACCAACGAACCAATCGAAATCTCGCCTACGGGACCTTGGAGTACAGATTCGCCGAGAGCGAGGAACGTGTGTTCAGCACGTATAGTGAGCCGATACATCTGACGGCTCTGCCGGGCGAGGAGAGAAAGTTCAGCATAGAGATAAGACGTAAGGCGGCGCCTCCCGAAAGCGAGACGGGGGAACGCGAAATATTCACTGTCTCCTACAGCATAGACAAGCGGCCGCCGCTTCCGCCGGATCTGAACGCGCGTTATCGCAACGAATCACTCAATCTGCAGATCGGCTCCGCAGGCTCGTCGGATACGAACGAAGATACTCTCTTCTATTTTTGGAGCTCGCTCTCTTCCGATCGATCGGAGAATGGAATAGGTACTCCATCACGCGACAGCTTTCAGCCTCTAGATGGAGAGAGGAGTCTGCAGATACCCTGGCCGAATGACATATTTGCATGCGATATAGCAGTGTATGCGGAGGACCGGCACGGCAATCGCAGCGAGATTGTAGAACAGACCATTACGAGGGACGCATATATACCTTCCTGCGATACAACGCTCAGGGTTATGTCGCCCGTAGAGGGGCGTTTCGCCAATCCGCAGTGGCTGGTCGTTGCGCCTTCCGGCTGTTTCGACTGGATTCGATACTCCATCGACGGCAGCGACCCCGTCTCGGACGGGGTCGAATACCATAGACCCATGCTCCTGCGGGTGAGAGGCGAATTCACCCTGCGGGTTGCCGCAAAGCGCGCAGATGATGGAGAGATCCTTCGTGAAACGAGAGATTTTTCGATACGGACGGATGCAGCAGAGCTCTCACTCTCGATTCCTGAAATGGTAAATGAGGCGAAGGCCGAGATAGCGGCGCCGGAGGTAGACGGATACCGCTTCTTCTACAGCTTCGAGGATAGAAGAGTCGGTCAGGATGACCGGAAATTCGTTGAGCCGATCCGGCTTGACATGAGTTCGCCTGCTTTCCACGGGGTTCCGCTGCGTGTGGCTGTTTTGAACGAGAAGACGGGCGAGTTGCAGCAGTACCGGTACTTCTACCATTTAGACAACAGAAAACCCTCCGCCCCGGTCGTAGTAGTGGTGGGAAAAACACCCTTCAGAGAGAGTGTTAAGGCGTATGTTTTTTCACGAAAAAACACCGCCATTTACTACACTACCGACGGGTCTACTCCCGATCGGTTCTCCCGGGAATACAGCGGCCCTTTGACCATCACTCCTCCTGGTGGCGCCGATACGGGTAGTGTCACCCTCAGGACGATTGCACGGGCAAAGAACGGGCGTACGAGTGAAGTGAGCTCGCGAGTAGTCCTCTACGACAATGACGAACCGTCAAAACCCGAAATTCTCATAGACGAGTCGGGAAGCAGAAGGCTCGTTCTTCGCATAAACGCTCCCGAGGAGACCGAAAGGCTGCGGTACGAGCTGAAATACGGGAAGGATGCATCGGAGGACTTCGAAGTGGCAACTTCATCACCGATAGGGAAGAGAGGCATGGTGCTCGAGTTCCCACGAGGATTTGCAGGCAGGGCAGTCATTCGAGCCGCCGCCGAGGACGATGCGGGCAACATCTCCGCTCCGTCGGAGCCTGTATCCTTCCAAACCGATTCGGTGCCTCCCGCTGAACCGAAGATACAGGTGCGCGAAGTCGAATCGGCGGATGAAGAAGGGAATATAGTTGGTGAGCAAATGCGGGTCGAGATAGGAGGCGCCGCTGAGGCAGGTATTCGCTATGCGCTTGTTTCTACCAGCTCGCCGGAGGAGGAGCTCGATACAGATTCGTCTGAGATAGACTTCGATGAATACAAAGGCCCCTTTATCCTGACGACTGAGATGATTCCTTTTCGTGCGTTCAAGGTCTTCGCCTTTGCGGTCGACGAGTCGGGCAACAGGAGCGCTATCGCAGAGACGAACCGTTTTGTCTTGGATGACAGACGGGCAGAGGAGATCCTCTACTTCGGTATCGAAGACGGCGAGCATTACCATCGATCTCGTGTGCTCCACATACAGAGTCCGCAGAAGGGAAGTGTGATCCACTATCGCATAGGCGAAGGCTCGCAGCCTGAAGAGGTGCCTGATGCGACCTCTCCGGTGGTAGACGGTCCTCTACTTTTCAGCGCCGAGGAGGGAGAGGAGACGGACTACGTCATATCCGCGCGCGCCTATCTTCCTTCCGCCGACTCGTGGAGCGAGACCAAAACTCTACGGTTTTATATGGACAGGAATGCTCCCGAGGCCCCCCGGATCTCTTCGCCGAGTAGCGGCGGAATCTATACCTCTCCCGTTTCGGTCGACATCGAAAATGCGGCCGAAGATGAGCAGGTATGGCTCCTGTGGGGTTCGCCCGGTGAGTATTCCGACGATCTCGGCGCAGAAGATATACGCAACAAGGGGGCTCCCCTCCAGGAGTCGTTGCGCATAGGCCCTGTTGATGGGAAGAGGAAGGACTATGTGCTCTATGCGGCGGCATTCGACCACGCGGGCAACTCTGCGCTTGCGGAATCCGCTGTCGAGTTTGCGGTAGACAGAGATCCTCCCGAGCTCGTACCTCTCGTCGGCGCCCCCGAATCGGGAGTGGCACCGGGGCCGGTAGTCTTGAGTCTCCCTGCCGAGGAGCAGAAGAGGAAGCCGCTGCCCGATATCGTGTATAGCATTGCCGTCGGGGATCGGGAACCCGGAATTCCCGGCAGAAACGCATCCACGTTGACACTTCCTTTTACCTTTCAAGCCAGAGAAGGAGCACTTACCGATTACACGATGCTCTATCGAAGCATCGACGAGGCGGGAAATGTGTCGAAAGATGTCGGGCGGCTCGTCTTCTCCATAGACGACAGAGAAGTGCCGCCGCCGGAGATCCGAGTGGAGCAGATGCGGAGCAGTACAGCACGGCTGACTCTCGTTTCTCCTAATGAGGAATACGAGCTCAGCTATGGGGTCAACGGTGAGCCGGAGACGAGCTACAACGGACCGGTTATGCTCGAGCTCTCGGATACCGGTTCCGACAGCCGAAAGCTGCGCATCTCCGCACGGGCGGAGAGTTCCGGAGGAAGGCGCAGCCAAATCGTACGCAAGGAGCTGAGTGTGGATGAGTCCCCGAGCGCCTATGTCTCCGGTATCGAGAACCGTAAGGTCTACAACAGGGATATACACGTGAAGCCTTTGGGAGAGTCCATCCGCTACGAGCTCATATCCGTTCCCCACGATCGTGTCGAACCGGACGGAACGTATCCGAGGGTTTCTGCTTTTTCACCGGAGCTGAAGGAGGAGATCAGTCTTACGGTGGCGGATGGACGCACGGTTCACTATCTCCTCTCGGTCGGAGAAGTCGATCCGGAGACAGGTGAGAGGCTTCATTCCGAGAACTTTTTTCTCACGATCGACAAGACGGTTCCCGATCCACCGCGTTTTCGCGGTATAGGAGATGGAGGCTACTTCACGGAAATACCGGAGATACGTCTGTACACGGAGCAAAACGAGAGAGCGTTTGTAAAGGTATCGAAGGAGGGAGAGGAAGAGGCGACCTACCGAGAGGCCCCGGAGGCCCTCAGTCTCAGTACGGATCCCGGAGAGATCCATAAATACACGATTCGCGCATACACGGTAGACGAAGCAGGGAACAAGAGCGAGACCGTAACGAAGAGGCTCACGGTCGACAGGGCGGTTGTCTATGTGGCACCGAACGGCAAGGATGCGTTCCAGGGAAGCCGCGGCGAACCCTTCGCCTCTCTCGAACGGGCACTCTACGAAACGAGAACCACCGAACGGAGCACCATCTACCTCGCATCGGGGTCCTACACCGTAGAGAAGCCGATAGAGCTCGAAGAGAGCGCACTCAGCATTAGAGGCGGATTCTCTCACCGCACCTGGAGCACCGGAGGACGGGAGACCGTCATCCGGGCGGGAGAAGGTTTTCCCCATGACTCACCGCTCATAGAGCTGCGCAACGGAAGATTCTCCTGCGGAGATCTCATCCTGACCAATGCCTCTCTCTCCGCCCCCCTCATACATCAGCGAGGCAGGGACTCCGAGGTTACGATGGAGAAGACAAAGCTGATTCACAGCGAGAGGGTACACGCAGCTCTCCTCGACCTCTCAGACGGTACATTTACGTTGAGATCCTCTTCCATCGACTTCGATTTGGTCTCGAATAGAGAGCTGATAAGAGTCGACGGGGCTCGCCTGTTGCTCGAAGAGAGTGAGATCGCCGGAGGGTCGAGCCGAAACGACCTTAGTCTCATAAAGGCCGAGGGCGGTACGGTTCAACTGAAGAACAGCACGATAGAGCCGGGCAGCGCAAGAAATATCACAACCTTATTTTCCGAGGACTCCCATGTAGAGATCGTCGGTACGAATCTGCGTGCCGGCAGGGGAATAGCCCGCAGTTACGCTCTTCGCCTCGTCGGCGGCAGGTGTAACATCTCCGAGTCCGAGTTGTGGTCGCATCCGGAGTCGAGGATCTCCTTCGGTATCAACTCGAGCGATTCTGTGGTCGACATAAGAGACTCATCTCTGCAGTTAGGCGCGGAAAGCGGCACGGTCGCCATCGCTTCCAAGGGAGGCAGAATCGACCTGAGGAGTACCAAGATCGAAAGTGCAGCTACATCCGAATTCATCTACCTTCTGAGAGGTGAATCCGCCGAAATGAACGTACTCGACACGACCATGAAGGCGGCTGAGAGCTCGGATGTGAATGTTATAGAGACGAGAGACGCCGATGTCATGATAAAGGACTCGAGACTGCAGCTGTCGAATCGTTCCGGAAGCATACGCGGCATAGCTGTAGAGGACGGCACGATTCTCGATCTCATCGAGAACGATATTGCATTCTTCGACTTCGCCTATGGCGATACGAGCGAAGCAGCGGCCGCCGAAGCCGGAACCGGGAGCGACCACGCAGCCATCGAGGAGAAGTCGGCTTCCGACATGCTTCTCAGGGGAAACAGATTCGCCGGCGTAGAGACGATCCTCATCACTTCGGAGGGCGAGCGCCGCGAGAGCATCGAGGAGCTCGAGAAGGAGCGTCCGCCCTTCGATGTGAAGAACCCGCACTCGGGCAACCGCGTAGTGCCAATCGATGAGTTGATTTCGCGTTAAAAAGCGCTATGTTGTCATCGAAGGCGCGTGAAGCGCCACTTGTGGGGCCGCTGGGACCACAAGTGTGGGGCCGCAGCGACCACGTTACATCTTGCTGAAGGAGCCGTCGGTGTTGCGCTTCCACAGCCCGTTGCCGGTAGCGAGATAGAATTCGCCGTTGTCGTCGTGGCTTCTCTGTACATCAAAGACATAGGTGTAGGCGAGGTCCGGATAGGCGGCGGCGAATTCGGACGAGCCGGAGGCGTCGGCCGTGGCGGAGCTGGGACTCCTGAGATTCCAGCCGGTGTCGGTGCCGGAGATATCCGCCTCCTGATACCCGTTGTTCGTCCCGACGATGAGGAATTCGGCAGAACCGTTGTTGTCGAAGTCCACCGTGTCCATGCTGACGATCTCCTCGCCTATCGATTCGAGCTTCGAGAAGGAGATGCCGTCGGTGCTGTACTCGACCGTCCCCTCGGCGGTTCCATAGAAGATGTAGTCGTTGCCGTTCTCGCTCGAGCCGTAGGCAAGGGCGGTGAAGTCTTCGTTCTCGGAGATGCTGAGCTCCGATAGGCTTCCGGGAGTTGACACGCCGCTCTTGTACATGGTCTCTTTCGAGATCGTGAAATACTCGTCGGTTCCATTGAACCTCACCGCATCTATCAGCACCTCGTTTACAACACCGGTCGATGAGATGCTCGAGAAGTTGCTATCATCCTCGCCCGTAGCGTCGATCTTGTTGTTGTCCGCCGCTTTTCCGTGCACGAGATAGGCGGCATACGTGTTGTGATCGTCTGCTCCGATTACCGTGCCGTCGTTGTTGAACTTCTCTACCGTTCTCCAGTTGTTGCCGCCCTCATAGACTCTGAACTTGTTTTGGGCGAGATTGTCCTTGTAAAAAACAGCGTACAGTTTCGTATTGCTGCGGGCAATGGAGCTCACATTACCTTTCGCGATTTCCGACCAGCCGCCGCCGTTTTTATCTCCCTTCCAGACGGTGCCTCCCGTACGTACGTACACCTTAGAATCCAGCTCTATGACCTGATGCACCGGCAGCTCCGAAATCTTCGAATCGTTGAGCTTTACCTCGGTAGCAACGTTGTAGAATATGCCGACTCCGTCCTGGTTACAGGATACGAAGGACAGCAGAAGAACAAAGCCTATAATAATAATGGTTGCGTGTGTGACATATCTGCGCATCATGATATTCCTTGTATTCTTTCCTATTACGAGAAGTGATAACGTGCCGAAAAGCTGAGATCGAGCATATTGCCGAAACCCGATCTGTTCGCCTTGTCGCCGAAATATATCTCCGGAACCCACCAGTAATCGAGGGAAAGCCCGAGACCCCACTCTGCATTAAGATTGTAGTAGCCCGTAATACCGGGAATTACGATGGGACCGAAGTAGAGTTGATCCCTGAAGCTGTTGAAGACGACCCCGGTGTTCAAATGGACCGGAAACTCGAAACTGCCCTTTCGGAAGAGGTACTCCATTCTCATGGTAATGGGTATGAGACTGTGGATATAGCCGTTAGGAGAAAAAGAAAAGGTGCCTGCGAGCTCCATCCCCAAAGAAAACCTATTGGTGAGATAACTCCCCCATGCGAGGGAGCCCGTCCCGCCGAGAGAGAGCTGGGTGAGCGCGGACTCGAAGGTGCTCAGCTTCTCTACCTCAGAAGCTCCGGGAAAGTGAAAGAAGAGCGGACGAAAGAGACCGAGCTCGATGGTGAAGTGCTGGCTGCCGAGACCGTAGGGCTCGATGAAGCCCTCCTCCTCTCCCTCGGGAGGTTCTTCCGTTTCCGGCAGCTGTGGTGAAGGTTGCTCTTCGGGCTGCTCCTCTTCCTGGTCGCCACCATTGCCTACATCGCCGTTTCCGGGCTCGGCCTGTGCAAATACCGGAGCGCCGGCTAAAGCTATGGATATGAGAACGAAAAACAGTATACTCAAGTGCTTGTGAATCATGTTATCCCTAATTCGTTGCAGAATCGCCGCATAGGACGGCACTGAGCCGCGCGCGGCGTGACCAATAGTAGCACTCATCCGGTGCTTTATCAACTACCGTGCGTTTGTCTGCGGCGAATCCCCGTACCGCGTGTGAGCCGGCGGGGATCGGATTGCGGGGGAGGGTGACAAAAGTATTTAATTTTTCCTACAATTGATATACACTGATGGTAATCTACTCACGTTCAGGAGAAAAGGAGAGTACACATGGCTGCAGAAGTTATAAGCGGTAAAGAAATAGCCCAGACGATGCGCGAGGAGATCAGGCAGGAGGTCGTGAACCTAACTGAGAAGGGAATGACCCCCGGGCTCGGCGTCATCCTCGTAGGCGAGGACCCCGCGAGCGCCTCATACGTGCGCGCTAAAGAGAAGGCCTGCGACAAAGCAGGTATCTACTCGGACGACAACAAACTGCCGGAGGACACGAGCGAAGAGGAGGTCCTCTCGATAATCGACCGGATGAACGAAGACCCGAAGATACACGGAATACTCGTGCAGCTTCCTCTGCCGAAGCACATAGACGAGGAGAAGGTTCTATTGAGGATAAATCCGGAGAAAGATGTGGACGGATTTCACCCCTTCAATGTGGGAAAGATGATGCTCGGACAGGATGCGTACCTCCCCTGCACCCCGCACGGGGTGGTGCAGATCCTCAATCGATCGGGGGTCGAGGTAAGGGGAGCGCATGCGGTCATTGTCGGTCGCAGTAGTATCGTCGGTAAGCCGCTGGCCAACCTCCTCCTGCAGAAGGTCGAGGGGAGAAACGCAACGGTAACCGTGTGTCATTCCGCTACTAAGGATATGGGCTCGTTGACGAGACAGGGAGACATCCTCATCGCCGCAGCCGGAAAACCGGAGATGATCACCGCCGACATGGTCAAAGAGGGAGCGGTGGTCATAGACGTGGGGGTGAACCGCGTAGAGGACTCCTCCAAGAAGAAGGGCTATCGCCTCGTAGGCGATGTGGACTTCGAGGGCATAAAAGAGAAGGCATCGAAGATCACGCCCGTCCCCGGCGGCGTAGGCCCCATGACGATCACGATGCTCCTCTACAACACTCTCGAGTCGGCACGACGCCACTTGAACGCATAGCAGACGGGCAGGATGTCTCAACATAACTTACGTGCCCAGTACCGCAGCATACAATCGGATCCCTTTCCCACCACCATACGGCTCTCCTTCGGAGAGGAGTCGTTCGGGTCGGACATCGTCTTCGAGAAGGTCGAGTGGATGGTGGACGGAGAGACGAGGGGACTCAGATACGGAGAGAATCCCCATCAGGAGGCGGCGCTCTATAGACCCGTAAACGGCAACGTCGCGATCGCCGGGGTGGAGTACATCCTCCCCGGCAACGGACTCGTGACCGACGCCGAGCTCATCCACTCGGGAAAGCATCCGAGCAAGATCAACATAACCGATGTGGATTCGGCCCTCGGCATACTTGCCCATCTCGAAAAGGCCCCGACCACCGTCATCGTGAAGCACAACAACCCCTGCGGGGCGGCGCAGAAGGATACTCTGCGGGAGAGTTACCTCGCGGCCTTCGAAGCCGATTCGGTCGCCGCCTTCGGCGGAGCAGTCGTGTGCAATCGAGAAGTAGATGCGGAGACCGCGGAGGAGATCGCGTCGAGGTACACCGAGGTGGTCGCCGCACCGGCATATGCGGAGGGGAGTTTGGAAATACTCGGCAAGAAGAAGAACCTCCGAGTACTCAGGATTCGCAGGATGGACCGACTCGGCGAATACCTCTCCATGCCCTACGTCGATATGCACTCGCTCATGGACGGAGGAGTAGTGATGCAACGTTCCTACCACACGCGCATACAGGGGGTCGATGACTTCATTCCCGCGGAGGCGACTTCGAAGGGGACCACCTACCGCTGTAGCAGAGAGGCGACTCCGGAGGAGCTCGAGGACCTCCTCTTCGGCTGGCGGATCGAAACGGGGATAACCAGCAATTCGGTGCTCTATGTGAAGAATCGGACGACCGTCGGTATCGGCACGGGCGAGCAGGACAGGGTAGGGGTGGCGGAAATTGCCGCACGGAAGGCGAAGCGCAACGGAGAGGCGAGCCTGAAGGGCGCCGTCATGGTTTCCGACGGTTTTTTTCCCTTCCGCGACGGGGTGGAGGTCGGTTTGAGAGAGGGGGTGACCGCGGTAGCCCAGCCCGGCGGCTCCGTACGGGATCGTGAGGTCATCGAGGCCTGCAACGAGTACTCCGCAGCAATGGTCTTCACCGGGGAACGAAGCTTCCGGCACTGAGCTTATGGCATCGAAGAAAAAAAGACAATTTGTTACTACATTTCTCTCCGCTTTCGTGATCGCCGCGGTTCTCACCGGTTCTCTCATCTATCTTGCCCAAAAAATCGAAGCGGTCGACGAAGATATCGATAACTTACGGTCTTCGCTATTCAATGAGGTGGAATCCCACTATTCCGCACTCCAATCGCTGCATTCGAGCACCGTCCTCTTATCGGAGGACATGAGGGAGATGAGAGAGCTCCTCGGATTGAAAGCCTCGGAGTACGAAATACGGGAGGATCTCTTTGCCCGGCAGTCGAAAGGGGGCTTCGATGAGCCCGGCTCGTCCTCCGGTAAGCAGTCGAACCCGGAGGAGGGTTCTATCGAAAAGGCCAATGCCGAAGACGAGACACTCTTTTTCGAGGCAATAGATAGAATAGAGAAAGAGGAGGAGAGAAGGAGGGTTCGCCGCAGCATAGCGGAGCTCTTCTCGAACGACGGCCCGCTGTCGCAGCTTTTGAGGCGCTTCTCTCTGCGCATAGAAAAGCGCGGAGATATGAACTGGGAACTCGTGGCCGGTGACTATGTATTACCTCTGTCCGAATACGGGAAATCCGAGATCACCCATCCATCCTACGCGATTCGAGCAGCGAAGAAGTCTCCTGAGGTCTATTCCGTAAGCATTTATCCGCCCGTCGGCACGTCGCTCGGCCTTGAGCTCTCTACGCAGTCCTACCGTTTTTCACAAGTCTCCCGTCGAGAGATCGGAGAGTTCATAGAGGAGCGGCAGCACATGCTCGAGAAGAAGAATGAGCAGGTGCGGCGGATGATCGAAAGGATAGAGGCCGAAATGTCTTCTGAATCCTTTCGTGCTCTGAAGAACGAAAACAATCTTCGTGTCTCTCCAGTTGCCGTCGAAGGAGAGAGACTGTGGTGGAGCCTCAGACACCAGGTCTCCGAAGACGGATTCCGTTTCGGAGTCGATGCCGAATCGGCCGAATACCTCCTCGCAGATAATAGGCACGAAGGCATTGCAACCCTCCGCAGCGGTATCCGGCGCATGGTTGATGAGTTGGACACGAGGACGAAGTCCGAACGCAGCGTCGACCGTGCCATCGCACGTATCGAGCGAATCTCGGAAGATGACGCCTTCGGTGCGTATCTGGATAAACGGGATCTGAGGCTAAACACCGACCCGAGGGAGGGAAGCGACCACATCTACTTCGACATCCTGCATCCGGACGGAAGCAGATTCGGCGCCTTCGCCGTACAGAAGCACAGCGGAGAAATCTATCTCGTCGACTCCGAGGAGGTGGTCATTACCTCGTTCTCCACCTTGAAGAACCGCACCTCGTTTTCCGATACCGGGGGAAGTGGCGAGGATCTCGAACTACCCGACAATCTCTCCGAATGGAGCAAGGCGGGAACGGAGGAGCATGGCGGAAGAATCGTGCTGCTCTGCGGTGTTCACGAGGACAATGCGGACACGATCATGCTCGCGCATCTCAACGAGAGGCGCATTGCCATACTGAGCCTCCCGCGAGACCTCTACTACCACAAACGAAAGCTCACCTCATATTACCAGGTCTACGGCCCTCAGCAGCTCATGCGGATCGTATCCGACATAACGGGCCTCGACATCGACGGATATGTGAGCATCGACATGTACGCCTTTATCGATGTAATCGACATTCTCGGCGGCATAGAGGTAAAGCTCGACGAGGCGCTCATAGATCCCACTTACAAGGTGCGGGAAGACGGTGTGTGGAAGACGCTCTACTATCCGGCGGGTACCCACGATCTGGGCGGTGTGGAAACTCTCCGTATAGCTCGATCCCGCCACACATCCGACGACTTCGACCGGACGAAAAGACAGCAGCTTATCGTGGAGGCGATAAAAAAGAGGCTCAACGAGCTGCATGCGGGAGACGTGAAAAAACTGAAGAACATATTCGATACACTCTTCGAATACATAGAGACCGACTACTCCATGTTGACGGCGGTGCGGCTCTTTGCAGAGTACCACGACGTTCCCGTATCCTCTCTCAGCGGAGCCTCCTCGGAGAACATTCTCTATGCAACGTACAGCAATCTCCACAGGCTCGACAAGCGCATAGAAGAGGTGGACGAGGGCTTTCCGAAGGGTGCGTGGATACTCCTGCCCAAGGAAGACAACTGGCAACTGATAAAGTGGTATGTACAAGAGAAGTTCGGTATGAATGGAGCGTAGGTTAATGGCGAAGAAGTACTGGATCGAGACCTACGGATGTCAGATGAACGTGGCCGAGACCGATGCCCTCGAGCTCGAGCTCGAGAAAAGCGGATGGGAGCATGCGCAGTTGCCCGAGGAGGCGCATGCGGTGCTGCTCCACACATGTTCGGTGCGTAAGACCGCGGAGGACAGAATATGGGGACGTCTCGGATTCTACAAACACCTAAAGGGGCAGAAGGAAGAAGTGCGGCAGAAGCCGAGTATCGTGGTGATGGGCTGCATGGCCGAACGTCTCGGAGAGAAGATAAGCGAGACCTATCCATCCGTGGATCTCGTGATCGGCAACTTCGCAAAACAGCATATTGTCGAGGAGTTAGAACGTCTGGTGCCGGCCGTAGAAGGAAGAGCCCGGTTGGAAGAGAACGATGCCTTCGAGTTTTCCCGCTACCACTCGAGAGAGGGCGCGCAGCACGCATACGTGCCGATCATGCACGGCTGCGATAACTACTGCACCTACTGCATCGTTCCCTACGTGAGGGGAAGGGAGATATCTCGTGCCCCATCCGACATAATAGATGAGATACGGCGTGCAGAGCAGATAGGCGTAAGGGAGATAAGCCTCCTCGGACAAAACGTCAACTCGTATTTTCATCAGGAGGGAGGCACTACGTTCCGCTTTACCGACCTGCTCGAACACATTCTCGGCTCCCTCGACAAAGTCGAGTGGCTCCGTTTCATCACCTCGCATCCGAAGGACGTGCCGGAGGGACTGATCGAGTTGATAGGCAATGACGTACGGCTCTGCAACCACTTTCACCTGCCCGTACAGCACGCATCGGATCCCGTCCTTCGCGCGATGAATCGCCGCTACAGCAGGGCGGACTACGTGGGAATCGTCGAAAAACTGAGGCGAGAGGTACCTGATATTTCGATTACCACCGACATTATGGTCGGATTTCCGGGAGAAACCGAAGAGGACTACGAGACCCTGCTCGAGCTGGTACGGCAGCTCGAGTTCGAAGATGCATTCATGTACTACTTCAATCCGCGCGAAGGAACACCGGCGGCAGATTATCGTGAACAGGTCCCGCATGAGCTGAAGCTTGAACGGCTCTCCCGTCTCATTTCTCTCCAGAGATCGATTACACAGAAAATACGGGGCAGGAGGATAGGTACGGTGGACATGGTACTCGTAGATGCGGTTTCAAAAAAGAACGAGCACGAGATGAGGGGGCATTCGGAGAGGGATGAACCCGTCGTTTTTCCCGGATCATCGGAACTCGTAGGAAAGATCGTGCCCGTGAGACTCGAGGGCATATCCGGCACCACCTACAAGGGGAGGATCGAGGATGCTACCTATGCTACGTAGAGGTAAATATTGCAGTTTTCCGAAATTCATGCTTATTCTGCTGATCGGTCTCTGCTCGATTATTCCTGTGTCGGCACAAACCGGAGAACAGGAATCGCAGGAGAAGGAATCGCAGGAAGAGGAAGAGGGGAGTGCTGCGCAGTGGTCGACACTCGAAACGGAGGGGAGAATCGAATGGCTCGCCGAGAATTTGAAGGATAATCGATTTTTCGATCGACTTATTGAAACGCTCGAGGGAGTAGAAGAGCCTGAAAGAGGTGTCTCCCTCCTGAGCCGTTTTCTGCCGGTGATCGAAGAGCCCGACCGCCGTTACCGCCTGCTACTTCGGCTATCCCGTTTAGAGGAGAGTGTCGGTAAGCTAGAATCGGCTCAGACGCACTATCAGTCCGCCGCATCGTCGCGCAAAGGCGAGTGGGATTTTCGGGCCCTCTTCTCATCGGCAATGATCCTCATCGAGCTCGGAGACTATTCGCTCGCGGAGCTTCAGCTCTCTCAGATAGCCGATAAGACGGATTCGGCCCTGCTTCGCCACCGGGCGAGTGTCCATCTCGCCCGTCTCAAGGTCTTAGAGGGAGATGAGGGATCGGCACGAAGCAAGCTCGAGGAGATACCGGTCGACGAGAACATCTCTCCCTCCTTGCTCTACCTCATGTATACGCTCAGCCTTCACCTCGAGATGCGCGAACAGGCGGTGAATATAAAGGAGCGACTCGTAAAGGAGTATCCCAGGTCTCCGGAGGCGGGCATGGTGCAGGGAGTGGTAGAAAGAGCTCCGAGCATCGAGAAGGTATTCGGTCTGCTCAACGTTTCGGACGGAGGCCCGACCAATGAGGGCATCCGTACTCCCGAACAGCCCGCCGATACGAGCGATGAAGGCGTGGATACCGAAAGTGAAGAGGTCGCGAGGGCTATTCAAACCGGTTCATTCAGGGATGCGGAGAATGCCCGTTACATGGTAGAGGAGTTGGAGAAGTACGGTTTTTCCGCGGAAATACAGGAGGCGGAGGTCGGCGGGACCACCTACCACAGGGTCGTCGTCCCCGTCGGAACCGATGATACGGCGCAGAAGATTATGATTCGGCTGAAAGAACGCGGGTACGAGGGGTATCAGGTGTACTGAGGCGTGTGCCGGACGGAGGTTCGTCTATCCGTTCGAAGACTCCGTCTTTCCGGAATCGCCGGCGCTCTCCTCCGTGGCGGCCGAATCTTCCCCGTTCTTTTCGCTCTCGTCCTGAATGACCTCCCGCTGGTGAAACACGAGAGGGTTCGAGTCGGTGGGACGAAAGCCCTTTCTCTCGATCTCTCCCGGTCTGAGGATGAGCCTTCGCACGATCTCCTCCTCGCGCCGCTCCTCTATGAAGTCGAAGCTGTAACAGCGCCGCTCCTCTATCACTCCGTTTTTGTCCACCACCCTCAACTCGAGGATGTCTGTGCCAAAGCTGTAGGTAGAGAAGCCGCCGCGTATGGTCTCGCCCTTCTCCACTAAACGGAATTTCGGGGGATCGAAGTAGATGCTAAGTCCGCTGTCGTTTTTGTAGATACCGGTCAAGCTCGGCATCCCCTCTACGGCGTTGGTAGACTGCGGCGTGCGGAGAAAACTCTTCTGCATGGAAGGACCTAACTTCCTATAGGTGCCGGACCAGGTCGAATTGGTGCTGCGGGTGCCGTTGTGCGAGTTCACGTCCGACATGGTGATGCGTACAGTCGAGAGATCACGCACATGTGCGGAGATATAGATATGCATGAAGGGCACTATGGTGTTTTCACCGCTTATGCTGAGGCTGTCGGCGAGGAAACGATAGGTATTGTTCCAATCGTACGATTCCTGAATGCTCCCGCTGTAGAGAGTCACACTCTCGTCCGAGGAGTCGAAGTGTACTATATAGCGGTTGCTCGGGTTATTGGCGGAGGCGGAGAGCAGCCATGGGCCGTCGAGAAACTTCTTGAGATCCTCTTTTTTTCCCTGGAGGAGGTCTCTCAGCTGGTTGTCCTCGATCTCTTGTCCCGGAATTTTCTCGGACGTGACCTGCAGATATTCGCTGGAGACGGGCCTCCATGCGTAGGTGGTTTTTACAATGTCTCCGAGCCGTTCGGAACTCTCGTCCTTGGTTGTGGTTACGACGGGATAGGCCGTTCCGCTTCTCAATCCCTTCTGGTAGGACTGGGAACGCTTCTCTTCCTTCAGCTCGATCGTTCCCATCACCTCCAGCGAGAGAATCGTCTCGAAGTAGAGGCCGAGCTGGTCGGGACTCGAGGTCCTCCGGAATATATCCATCGTCTGACGGCCGTCTTCCGTCATTCCGTTGCACAGGATCTCGAGATTATGGTCTCCCGTCGCATCGACGACGCTCACGTTGAAGCTTCGCCGGGAGGTTGCTAAAGTCTTCCCCTTCCAAGTGACCACGTATTTGTCGCGGACGGTGTCGTAGTCCGCGATCATCAGGCGTACCGCGCCGGCTCCTTTCTGGGTATCCTTAATGGCGAGCACCTGTTCGTCGTTGCGGTCGAGGTCGAGGTTGACTTCCAAGAGCTGGATAATCTGTGCGTCCGGTGGCACCTGCACCCGGGGAACCGGCTTCTCCTCCTCGGTGTAGGTCTCATCTTCAACGAGGGTGGAAGCCTCTGCTTCGCCGTTTCCGTCCCCGAGCTCTATCTCCTTCGGCTCGCTTATGTAGGTTGCCTCGGGCTTGCTCTCGTCTTCGCAGCCCGTTGCGAGCACGAAGACGAGCCCGAGTAGAATTGCCGGATGAATGATGTGGGAAAGATAATCGGGGGTACTGCGGATCATTCCTTGTATTCTTCCATTTCCTCGTTGTAGGTGCTCAACATGTCTAACACTTTTTGTTTCAACGTATCAAGCGGCCACTTACTCTTGAATCCGGCGGCTGTCTTGTGTCCTCCGCCTCCAAAGGTCTGTGCAATGTGTGCCACATCGATATTGCCCTTCGAGCGCATCGAGCACCTCAAAACCCCCCTCTCGTTCTCCTTCAGGAAGACCGACACCCGGATGGTTTCGCTCTTGAGGGGTATATTGATGAGTGTATCCGCCTCTTCGTACATCGCTTCGCACTCGGCGATGGTCTCTTTTGTCATCGTCAGGAGTGATACGTGCTGGTTGTAGTGGAACTCTAAAGTGGAAAGAACGGCTGATTGCAGTTTGAGGGCAGATATCGAATTGCTTTCGTATATCTTGCGGTAGATGTAGTTGGGATTTACGCCGATAGAGACGAGGTGGTGGCCGATGAGAAAGGTTTTCGCACTCGTTTTAGGATAGATAAAGGAGCCGGTGTCGTAAACGATGCCGACGTAGAGCGCCTGCGCCGTAGAATAGTCTATCTCCCAGCCCTGTTCAATGAAGAAGTCGTAGAGGATTTCGCAGGTAGAGCATGCCGACTCGACGACGTGGTTCGTGCTGAGCGTCTCCTCGTCCGATTCATGGTGGTCTACGATGAAGTGCTCGTCCACCTCGGTCAGCACATAGTCGTAGACCTGACCTATGTTGTGGACGTCGTTGGTGTCCAGTATGAGCAGTGCATAGCCGCTCAATTCGTGGGGGACATCTTCCGGTTTTCTCACTACCCGGATATCTCCCTCTTTATAGAGAAAGTGGTACTTCTTGGTTGCCGGGTCGGCGTTGTATATCTCGACATCCTTTCCTATTCGCTTGAGCATCAGGAACATAGCGACTTCGCTCCCGATGGCGTCGCCGTCCGGGGTCTCGTGTGCGGTGAGTATTATCCTGTCATTGCGATCGATAAACGATTTGAGTTGTTGAAACGCATCCATTTGAATGTAATCTTCTCGGTCAATTCGTTGTCCGACGTACCGACACGACCTCCCGTGCTATTCTTTCGGCCCGTTCGTCGATTCCGGGACCGATGATGCATATCTTCCAGCCGTTTCGTTCGGTCACCTTACGGGGTATGAGGAGGTGGTGCGAGAAGTTACGGGTGGTGCCTGCATAGGGACTCGTCACCGGTGCTTCCTGAACGAGGTCAGAGAGGAGGAGGGTGTGGCTTCGTTCGACACGGCCGCCTCCTCTCATTGCCTCTTCATACAGATAGTCCAGCGCGCTCCCGATATCGGTGTAGGCTTTATTCGCGTGGATATCTTGGATTCTGGAGATGATTTTCCTCTTGTCCTCTTCGGAGCCTATCTTTTCGGATAGCACGAGCCTCGGATGTCGGAAGAACTCGACCAGCACGAGGGTATCTCCGGGTATGAGAATGTCGCTGATCAGCTCGCTGTTTACGTAATCCTTTACGTCCTCGATTTCCTGCTCCATAGAGAGAGATCTATCGAGGAGGATATAGAGGGTGAGGTTTCCCTTTCTTTCCAATGCGAACCCCGCGGAGGAAGCAAAGGTGATGAGAATCGCCGCGGTTCCCAAGATAACGTGAAATTTCGACAATCTGTTACTTCTCATTGTTTCAATCCTATCATGTTTGCCTACCGAAAAGAAGGCTAAAATTTAAAAAAACGTGCTTTACATTTTGCGTAACATGTTGATAATCTATTAATATGATAAAGAGAACACGAAGGAGAGTGCAATGGGAAGTATAGATTTACCTAAAAGCCCGATGGTTTTTCATCCTACGAAACGTAGTGCTGTCGGTTCGCGTAACTCCCTGGCTCAGGAGAGTAGGGACCAACAGGTGGAAGTGGATCGTTTGCTGGAGGAAGAAGTTGATAAGGTCATGAACCATGTCTCCTCGAAACTCCCAAAGGATGTTCTCGAGAGAATGGACGTTATGGGTGGTTTGAAGGAGAAGATCTACAACTACTTCAACCAGAACTACCAGAACATGTTCAACCGGTACATGGTTACCGCAGAAGACGAGATGGTGAAGAAGGTCAGGAACTTCGTCGACCGAGAAGAGATGAAGGTAATGACCCGTTACACGCCGAAGGAGATATCCGCTCTCCTCGATGAAGTAGGCGGAATGGACCGTTTCAACACCGGAGAAATCGAAAAATCCGTGGTAAACATGTACGGTCACCTTCAGGGCCACATTCAGCGAGGCGTAAACGACCTCGAGAACCTCACCAACTCTCTTCTTCGACAGAAAACGGATGTCGGCGCCTTCATCCGAGGTGAAAATGCCTACTCCGTCGTCAAGTGCGCTTTTAAGGACAACATCGACAAGCCGAAAACCGTTACCGATGTAAAGCTTTCCGTCAATATCCTCGACTCTGAGCTGATCAGCCCGATCTACCATTATCAGGTAACCGTCGAGTATCTCATCAAGGAGATGATCGGCAAGCACATCATCGACCAGATCGACAAAGAGATCGAGGACCTCAAAGAGCAGCGTATCGATGAGGGCAAGGAAGAGCTCGACGACGACGAGATCATCTTCGAGAAGATGAAGAGGGTCGAGAATCACACCTCCGACGACGCCGATGATCCGAAGTCGAATCGTTACAAGTACATGGCCAAGCGGCTCATGCAGCGGCTCGAGGGACTTCGCGCCGAGATCGATCCCGAGGAATTCGATCAGCTCAACATTCGTGAGAATCTGAAGAAGATCATCGACCTCGAGAACATCCGGAACCGCGGCTTCAATACGGCGATCAACAGCATCACATCCATCCTCGACACATCGAAGATGGGCTATCAGTACATCGAGAACCTAAAGAACGCGAGAGAGCTCATACTGCGTGAGTACGAAGACACCGATCCGAGCCATCTCCCCGACGAGCGTTACAAGCTCCAGCTCAAGTACTTCGACAATGCGCAGCTCATAGAAGAGAGAAAGGCCTACGATGTCCAGATCAAGTCCTTCGAGGTCGAGGTACAGCACCTCTGGGACGTGCTCGATATGGTCTACGAAGATCAGAAGATGTTCAAGCGGATCACCGACTACAAGGATCTGGCAAAGATCTACAAGAACAAGATCAAACGAAAGATCAAAGACAAGACCGGAGATCCTCTCTACGAAGACATAGACAAGGTCTGGGACGAGATCACCTGGGTACGGCCTGCCGAGACTCAGGTAGAGAAGATGAATCGAACCTACCTCTATGACAAGAACAAGACTTTCAAGAAGCTCATTATGATGCGGGAGAAGCTCCAGAACATGTACGGCTACCGCTACCCCGTGCAGCGGAGAGTCATGGAGGAGCGGCTCCAGTTTCTCGAACAGGAGTTCAACCGATTCGACTACATCATCAACCCCTACCACATCCAGCCGGGGCTCCTGCTCGACGTCGACATCACCTCCATCAAGAGGAAGAAGGCGACCCTCGACGGAATGGCAAACGTGCTGAACGAGTTCCTGCACGGAGTCTCCAAAGGCTTCCAGGATGCGGCATTTGCCTCGTTCTCCAGAAGAAGGTCCACCCTCCGCGATGACATCGACCAGCATTTCGCAGGTGACATGATGCCCGAAGAAGAAGAAGAGGGCGGTCAGGAGAGCAAGGGTCAGGGTTATCTCGACATGCTCAACTCCTCGTCCGAAGGTCAGCAAGCCTCAGAGAGTCAGACCGTGGTAAGCGACTCTAAGAGCTCCGGCAAAGGCGGAAAGAAGAGTTCGACAAAGAGCAGTACCGGCAAATCCGGCGGCTCGAAAGGGAGTTCCGGCGGCAAGAAGAGAGGAAGACCGAAAAAGAGTCAGAGCGACGACGGCTTAAAGTCGTTGTAATCAAGAATACTTGCATAGGCGCCCACACAGGGCGCCTATGTAGTATATACCTATGTAAAAGAGGTGCTTCATGATCGATATTCCCCATGAATTTGAACATTTGAGTACTCGTAATGGTTTTAACAACGCGTTATCGCATTTTAGAATCGTTTCGAGTCTTATCGATGAGTTCGAGGGTAAATACAACATTGCGGATGTGCTCAACGAACGTCTTGCCAAAAAGGAGATAGATTCCAAACAGGTAGTGCCGATTGTCCATGCGCTTCTCATCGATAAGTACGCATACACTCCTTTTTCGCATACGATGACAGTACGTATAGAGGATTTCTCCTACATACACGAACAGGTATCGAAGTGGAAGGCGGTAGATATCACGCTTCTCTACTTTCACCCGGATCTCGGACCGGTGCTCATCAATCCGAAGAACAAAGAGCATTTCTCGTCGATAAACGAGCTCAAAGAGAACGAGCTCGTGACGATATATGTAGGTGGATTCGGTGCCGAGCTCGACCAGAAGCTCGTTGATACCGCAATGAAGGCTATGAAAAAGCTCTTGGACGGAAAAAAAGCCAAGAGCCCGGACTCCCTGCTCAAAGGATCATTTACCTTCAAGCCGTTAAAACGGGAAACTCCGAAGAAGCAGAAACGAAGTACCCGAAGCACCAAGCGAAAGACGAGCTCTTCGAAATCGGAAAGCCAAGAGACCGTAGAAGAAGCTCCTAAAAAAGAGGAAGAGCAGAAGAGCAGTGAGAGAACCGGCCCACGGCGCATGTCCCCGTTCTACTCGGTGCCCGTCACCAACGAGCTCTTCCACAACGGGAATGTAGAAGCGTGGAAGAAGATCATCCAAAGTTACAATGCAAAGCATCCGGAACTCCAGGTCTACATATACTACGAGGGCGAGCGTATCCACGACATCGCATCTCTCTTCAAATGGGGAAAGGTGAAGCACGGTAGCACCATACTCTTCGCCGTAGCGGGAGAGCAGATAAAGGACGTGGCAAAGCTCCAGCGCTATCTGCGTCAGGGAGCCAGCCCCCAATTCGAAGCCTTTCTCAAGGGTCCGTCCAATAAGATTCTCAATCTATTCTAGGAGAGGCAAGGAGAAGAGATGAAGAATTCAGTCCATTTTTTTAGCAAGAACAACTATGTAAAGAATGCCGATCTCCTGAACAAGTTCGGTCTCAGAGGAAAACAGGCAAACGATTTTGCCTCTTTGGACCTCCCCATCGTTCCGGGCTTTATTCTCGATTCCGATATCGCCGCACATCTCGAGGATCAGGACCTTCAGCCGACGTTGAAGTCCTACCTCAAGAAGTGCGAAAAGGACAGCGGCAAGATTTTCAACGATCCCAAAAACCCGATGTTGGTGAAGGTAGTGATAAGCCCCGGCCTTGCAATCGCGCACTATCCGACACTGCACAATTTCGGTCTGACCGACAAGACCTTTGACGGTTTCACCACCTTCGTGGGCGATGAGTTCGGATATCACGAGCTACTCTTTCTACTGAACGGCTACTTCAACGTAGAGAAGCGTATCGCGGAGCTGGAAAACGATGCAAATAAGACCAAAGAGTTCCAATCCTACATAGATTCGATTGCCGAGGCCACTGCAAGAACCGATAAAAAGGCGAAAGAGGCCCATGCCACCCTCTTTTCCTCACTCAAGGGAAAACTGCCGGAGGAGTTTTTTCAGGACGCCTATGCGCAGCTCGAGATTATTCTCAAGCGCGTGAGCCGTCTCCTCAGTATAGACGATATGGACGACGAAGATGCCGCGCTTCTCATTCAACCTATGGTCTACGGAAACTACGGCAGTGACAGCGGGAACGGTGAGTTCTTTACCCGTAATGTGGTCACCGGAGAGAAGAAGCTGCAGGGACGCTTCTTTCCAAACACCTTCGATGTGATAGACAGGGAGGGTGAGGATATCAATTCCCTCGATAAAACCTATCTGAATGAACTCGAAAAGGTGGCAAGGACCGTCGAGGACCACTTCTTCGAGATTCGTTCCATCCGCTTCACTATAGAGAACAAGAAACTCTGGTTAGTCGACCAGCGGCCGCTCATTACCAAGTCGACTCAGGCCGATTTGCAGACGCTCCTCGATCTGTATAAACGAAAGAAGATAACTACCGAATATCTCATTCACGCGATAAAACCCGAGCAGCTCAACGAAATTCTCCACCCTGTTATAGACAAGGGTTCAGTGAAAGAGCTCAACGGTATTTCCGGCGGCATTGCCGGTGCACCCGGCGCTGCCATTGGTAAGGTCTACTTCTCAACAGAGGCGCTTCTCGATGCCTACAAGAGTGCACAACAGCATGGAGAGGACTCGCGAATGATTCTCTGCATGCCGTCGACCTTCGCAGAGGATGTAAAGGCCATCGAGGTCGCAAAGGGAGTGCTCTCCGCAGAAGGTGGCTACTCTGCTCATGCATCGGTCGTGGCGCGGCAATACGGAAAGGTCTCTCTGGTCAACAAGCAACTCACCTTCAGCAACGGCAAGGCGAAAATAGGCCAGAAGACGGTGAAGGAGGGAGAACTTATCACCCTCGAAGTACCGCACTACGGCGAACCGAATATCTACTTCGGCGAGGCGGCACTCATAGAGCCCGATCCTGACGAATCCGGACTCATCGAGTTCATCGACAAGGTGAAGGATGAGTACGGGGGATTTCACGTGCGGGTCAATGCCGACACACCCCGAGATGCCAAGCTCGCACGCCGATTCGGCGCAGAAGGAATCGGACTGTGTCGAACGGAGCACATGTTCTTTCAGGAGGAACGGATAAACGTATTTAGGCAAATGATCATCTCCAACAACGAAGATGACCGACGTGCGGTGCTAAAAAAGCTCAAAGGGATGCAGACCGATGATTTTTACGGTCTATTCAAGGAGATGAACGGAAAGGAGGTAACCATCCGCCTCCTCGATGCGCCTCTGCACGAGTTCCTGCCGCACAACGAGACGCAGATGAAGGCCTTTATCAACTTCCTCCAGAGCCAACAGAGTTCGGGAACAAAGGTCAACGGAAGCGAAATACGACGTCTGAGTGAAGCGCTCGGCGAGTTCAACCCCATGCTCGGGCACCGCGGCTGCCGTGTAGCGGTGAGCTACCCCGAGATTTACGAGATGCAGGTCGAAGCACTCTTCGAAGCGGCCTACAAGGCACGCAAGGAGGGGGTGAAGGTCTATCCTGAGATCATGATTCCGCTCATCATGAACGCAGATGAGCTGAAACTGATAATCTACGGAAAGAAGATCGAGGGAAAAACCTACAGTGGACTCGCACAGATCGAAGAACATGTGCGGAAGAAGAGGAAAGAGACCAAGCCGATCGATTACAAATTCGGCACCATGGTCGAGCTCCCCGTGGCTGCGCTCTCTGCAGGCGATATAGCCCGTTACGCCGAGTTCTTCTCTTTCGGCACGAACGATCTCACGCAGACCACCATCGGTCTTTCGAGAGACGACTATACCTCGTTCATGCCCGACTACACCCTCTACGACATCCTGAACGGCAATCCGTTTCAGTATCTCGATCCCGGAGTAAAAGAGCTGATCGGTACGGCGGTGAGAAGAGGCAAGATGACTCGTCCGGGCATATCGACGGGACTCTGCGGCGAGCACGGGGCTATTCCCGAAAACATCGCCTTCTGCATAGCGGCAGGATTGGACTACGTCTCATGCTCGGTCTACTCGGTGCCCATTTCGATACTGGCAGTGGCCCAGCAGCTCGTTCCAAAGGAGTCGGGGCAGTAATAAGCGCAACGCAATCGACATGAAACTCACGATGCGATTGTCTCAGGGCTACTGCGGGGGCCGTTTCTCCTGAGGCATCGCCTAAGATCCCCTAAACCCTTCGCAGGAGTTCATATTAGAGGAGATTCGATCGTAGGAGCTCAGATTCCTACCAGAGCCCGAACTTCTCCACACCCGCCTTTACGAGCTTTGCCGCCTCGCGTGCATCACTCTTCGGGATGTTTGTCTCCTTGTTGAAGGTCTCCTTGAAGAAGTACTCGAGGGTGTCGAGCACATCCTCTTGATTGTAGAAGACTAGAGAAAAGTTGACACCTTGAGGCTTCATGATGGTAAACGATGAGTAGGAGACGATGGGTTCCTTGCTCACCATGACCCTCGTCTGATTCTTTGCAGTGTAGATCTCGAGCTCTTTGAATCTGTGAGGGATCCTCTGTATGGTGTCTCTGCGGAACGGCTCGATGTACTTTCTCGGATACGTAGCGGGCTCGACGAGCACAAAGAGTTTGTTCCCGTCGGTCTGAAACGTCAGTCCCTCCTCGGTGAGATAGAGGCTCTTCACCCCGCTGTAGGCTACTACCTCGAAGATGGAGTACGTGCTCGTTTCGCTGAAGAAAGAGGAGACGATGTAGCCCCCTTCCCTCGGTAGTTTGTCCTGAGAATAGGCCTGAAACAGATCAAGTGCTTTAGGTGCCATAAAACGCTCCTTTCAATTCTTCATTATATCAATTTTTCGAGTCGAATCAAGAAATTAAATTCTCCGTTTACCCGGAGCCGCTTCTCAGCGTCTCCGCCTGTTGCAGAAAGCGGAGGGCAAAGCCGTCCATACCCTGTCGCCGATAGATCTCCCCGATGTTGTAGAAGCCGCGCCAGTCCTTAGGATCGGTGCTGGTGGCGAGCCTGAAGTGGGAGAGAGCACTCTCCATCTTCCCCTCTTTGAAACGCAGGACGCCTGCAATGAGACAGAGACTGGCTGAGGGCCGGGCGAAATACTGCAGAGCCTGCTCGGCGGTATCCGCTGCTCTCTGTTTTTGCCCCGCCTTCTCCAGACAGAAGATGTAGGGGCGCAGGAGCTCCTCCTTCTCAGGGGTCTCTCTGAGAAGCCGGCGGTAGAGCTCGGCTGCAGTCTCGTACTCGCCCGTTTTTCGGTAACAGATCGCCCTCATGCGCTGGAAGTAGAGTTCGGCCTCCGTCTTGACCTCACTGCGAATAGAAAGGTACTCTTCGATCTTCTCTATAGACTTGCCGTACTCACTCCTCTGGTACAGATCGTGAATGTAGATCCTTCGACGTCTCTGATCATCCGGCGCAAGACTGAGGTAACGGTCGAAGATATCGTCCATAGAGCCCTTACTCTTGCCCTCTTCGAAAAGGCCTATAAGTCCCTCGTAGGCCGCGATCTCCTCTGGGTTTATACCGATGATCTTTCGGTACCACTTCTCGGCGAGCTCTTCGTACCCGCACTTCCTATACGTATCGGCGAGAGCGTTCAGCAGGTGTTGATCCGGACCGAACGTTCTCACCGCTTCCTGCACGACCGGGAGCAGTTCTGACGCCTCGGTATCGAGCTTCCAGTTGCAGAGTACGGTGTAGTAGTGAACCGTTTCATTTCCCGGGTCCAAGCGTTCCACCTTTCGCAGCCGCCCGAGCATCTCCTCGTACTCCCCGAGCTGCCAGTGGATGAGGGCTATGCCGTAGTGTGCGCCGATGTGTCGTCTGTCGCCGTCGAATACGCGGGTAAAGTGGTTGCTCGCGAGCTCGTACTCCTCCATCTCTCTGTAACACTCACCGGCTACCAGGTGCATCGCCACATCGCCCTTGTTCTGGTGCAATACTTGCAGTGCGTAGTGCAGCGCTTGGGAGTAATTTCCCCTATCGAAGTACTGCCTCGCCAAATACCTGTCTCCCTCTGAGGCAGTGGGCGGGGTAAACTTGCCATGTCCTCGTGGGGCCGGTGCGAAGCTCTTGAAGAGCTCGAGAGCCTCCTCGTCCCGCCCCGTTTTGAGCATGAGTACGGCAATTCGGTAGGCGATCAATTCGTCGTCCGGAGAGTAGGAGAGGGCATTGCGGTAATCTTCGAGTGCCTGTTCGTATTCGCCCTGAATGCGGTGGATCATCCCTAGGTAGAGGTGAGGAAGAATGCCCCGATCACTATGCTCGGAGAGGAAGGAGAAGAGCTCCTCGGCATACTCGTGGTAACCTCTCTTGAAACTCTTTATTCCCTCGACGAGGAGAGCGTTCAGATATCCGGCGTAGACACGGGTGTTTTCCGGGCTCCTCTTCACCGCCTCGCCGAGTAGGGAGACGGCGTCGGAGCTGCGGCCGAGCTTGAGGTAGATGTAGCCGAGGAGACTCTGCGCATAGCCGAGGTCCGGACGTATCGATAGGGCGTAACGAAGGGCGTCTGCGGCCCTTCTGTGCTCTCCCGCGGAGAGGAGGGTTCTTCCGAGAAAGAAGAAACCGGCCGAGGAGTCGGGTCGCAGCTCAACGAAGCGTCTGAGCATGTCGATAGCCTGCGGATATGCGCCGACTGCATGATAGCTGCGCCCGAGATAGAGAAACGCCTCTTCGACCTCGTCGGTTACGGACACGATACTGCGTAACCGTGCGATCGCCTCGGAGTAATTACGCCTTTTCCCCAGTTCCAAGGCCTCTCGGAAGAGGGTTTGATAGTCACTCATACCTATCCTCAGAGTACATGAGTTTTTTCCCCGAACGCAAGTGAAATGTATAATAAAGTTTTGACAAAGCGGGTCCTTTCTGCAACTATACATTATGTGAGAAGAAAAAAAAGTAAAATCGCTGCACAGATAAGGATAGGAGGGAAAATTGAATATTGTAGTTGTAGGCGCCCAGTGGGGAGATGAGGGAAAAGGTAAAATCGTAGACTTTCTCTGCGAGGGTGCGGGCCTCGTGGTGAGATACTCCGGAGGGGCGAATGCCGGGCACACGGTAGTGTGGCGTGGAGAGACCTACAAGCTACACCTCGTGCCCTCCGGTGTGGTTTCTCCCGATACAAGCGTGGTTCTCGGTTCCGGTATGGTCATAGATCCGGAGAGCCTCTTCGAGGAATTGGATACTTTGACGCGTCAGGGGATAGACTGGCAGGGGAGAGTCTTTATCTCCGATCGTGCGCACTTGGTCATTCCCGAATACAAGAGCATGGACAAGGAGATGGATTCGAAGAGGAGGAATCCGATCGGCACCACGGGTCGGGGAATAGGCGTGGCCTACGCCCAAAAGGCGAACAGGGACGGCATACGCCTCGCAGACATCAACGACGACGAATTCCTCGAGACGCTGCGCGATCACGAAAAATCATTCCTCGATCCCTTCATCCCGCGACTGCGCGAAATGAGCATCAATCTTCGGGCATTCATGGACAGGCGCGGACCGGAAAACGTGCTCTACGAGGGAGCCCAAGGAGTTCTGCTCGATCTCGACATAGGATCGTATCCCTACGTTTCATCCGGCTGCTCGGCTGCCTCCGGCGCTGCGGTAGGCGGCGCCATAGGCCCGAAGGATATCGACAAGGTCTTCGGGGTCTTCAAGGCCTACACCACGAGGGTGGGCAACGGACCGTTCCCCTCCGAGTTCACCGAAGAGAGAGACGGCGATCTCGGTGACACGATACGTGAGATCGGCCACGAGTACGGGGTGACCACAGGTAGACCACGGAGGACCGGTTATCTCGACCTCGTATCTCTCGCCTACGCCTGTAAGACCAACTCGATCGATTCACTGGTTCTCACCCACTTAGACGTGTATGACGAATTCGACGAAGTGACCGCCTGCATCGCCTATTCGGTCGACGGAAAGGAGATCACGGACTTTCCCACATCTCCACGGGTGCTGCAACGCGCCGAACCCGTGCTCAGGAGCTTTCCCGGGTGGAAGAAGTCACTCTCTCAGGCACAAAGCTACGAAGAACTTCCGGAAAACGCCAAGTCGTACATCCGTTTCATAGAAGAGTTTACGAAGACCGAGGTCGGTATCGTTTCGGTCGGGCCGGACCGAGAACAGACCTTCATACGCACCCCCGTGTGGGAATAGAGCGGCGCAATGATTACACTGATCGCAAAATTCTTTGCCGCGATCAACGCGAACTCCCGTCCAGGCGAAATAGGGGCGGGATTCGCCTGCGGCGTCATGCTGGCCCTCATACCCTTCGGAAATCTTCTCTGGTTTCTTCTCTTCATCGTTTTCTTTCTCCTCCGGCTCCACGCCGGTACGATGCTGCTCGTAACAGCTGTATTAAAGTTTTTTATCGGTTTCACCGATCCGCTTTTGGATACGATAGGGCTGTGGTTCTTGACTCATCCGAGCCTCTACGACGCTTTTACCGCGCTCTACAACACCCCCTTCATCCCGCTCACAAGGTTTTACAACTCCTTGGTGACCGGAGGTCTGCTCTTCGGCGCCGTAATCTGGCTGCCGCTCTTCTTCCTCGGGAAGATAGCTGTCGTCGGGTACCGCAATACGGTACGAGACAAGATAGCAGAGAGCAAACTGGTAAAGAGCATAGGCAGGTATCCTGCGGTGGCGAAAATCTCCGCAGCGCTGCGTAAGGTAAGCGGTGTCTACAAGAGCTGGAGTTCCTGATGAGCATGAACAGACGTATTCCCAAACTATTCCGAAAAGCCCTTCCCGAAAAAAAGTTCCTCAAAAAGATCCGGAAGCGCATATACGTAAAACGGGAACAAGAGTTCATCGATTCGGTAATGCCGGTGGGAGAAGACGGATACCGCCGGCTCAAGGAAAGTCCTACCGATGAGGAGATAAAGCGTCTCCGTAAACTGGCGAAGGAGATCAAGAAGAATAGGGGAGTTCTCACCACCTGGAAGCTTGCCGTCATCGCCGTGTTCTTCGGGGCTATAATCGTATTCAACCTCCTCTTCAAAGATGTGCTTGTAGAGAGAATCGCCGAGAGGAACCTGCAGAGCCTCTTTCAGGCACGAGTCGATATGGTCGAACCGCATGTATCGATCTTCGGTGCTAGCATATCTTTCGAGAGTCTCACCGTCGCGGACAAGGAGAGACCCTTCAAGAATCTTTTCGAGCTCGGCCACACCGAATTGTCCGTGCATCTCTATCAGCTGCTGCGTGGACGCGTGGTAATAAAAACCGCCGAAAGCAGAGAGATCCGTTTCGGCACAGAGCGGGAGACATCCGGACTCATAGAAACCGCGGAGCGTGATGCCGACGGCGGCGAATCCCGGGGCGAGGATCCCGGTTCCGGCTCGGGGACTTCGGAGATACTGCAGGATCTCGGGTCCCGGAGCGTAGAGAAACTCATAGGCTCATACGAGAATCGTCTCGAGAGCCCTGCATTCGTAGAAGAGACGAACGAGAGACTGCAGGATTCGATCGTTTCGTGGAACGAGCGTATCGAGAATACGGGTCAGCAAATAGAAGAGTTGAGGACGGAGGCACAAAGGCTCGTAGAGAGGGACCCGAGGAGTTTCGAGTCCGTCGAAGAGGCGAAGGATTACATCGATCTCCTGAAGGAAAAGCAGAGACGGGTGGAGGAGATCTACGAAGAGGCCTCCGAAATGCGAAAGGAGTTTCGCGAGGACACCGAGTTCGCAGGCTCTTTGGACGAGAGGTTTAAAGATGTCATCGACAAAGACATCGCGTTTCTCGAGGAAGCGATGGGCTCCTTCGGCATCGATGTACGAAATGCGGTTTCCAGTACGGCGAAACCGCTCATTCGTGAGGCTCTGGGGCGGAGTTACGACTATACGCGGAAGGCACTCAGCACCGCGAAGGAGGTACGCAACAGGAGCGCCGGTCGAAAACCGGCCTATGCGAAGGACAGGGGACGTGTCGGCTCTACCATTCGCTATCCCACCGAACACTTTCCCCGTTTTCTACTCGAGACCTTCTATCTCTCTTTCGGAAGGCAGGAGAGCAGGGGGGAGAGGGAGTTCAGCGTAAGAGATATCGCGTTCGATCCCGACGAGTGGAAACGTCCCATTTCTCTCTCCTACCGGAGCACTCCCGAGGGCAGACGAACCGATATCAGTGCCGAGATCGATCTCCGATCCGAAAGCGAGATACCGTTAGATGCAGAGGCAATATTCGAGGATTATCCTGTACGCATCGACACGGGTCTCTCCGAACTCTCGCTCGAGTCCTTCGAGGGGCTCATGGACAACCGTATCGACTTCTCTCTCGACTCCATCTCCGAGGGCGAGGGAAACGCCCTCATCACCTTCAAGGAGGCCAGATTCGATTTCTCGGACGACTCCGGCCCCATTACCGAAGCGCTGCGAGACATATTCTCCGAGATCGACACCGTCGATTTCGAAGTAGCGTTTACCTTCGAAAACAATACTATCGACTCTCTCTCGGTAGAGACCGACCTCGACCGCATTCTCAGGGATCGCCTCGGGGCATATCTGAAGGAGCTCGCCGATGAGGCTGCAGCGCGGGTCGAGCGTGAGCTCAGAGCGTATATCCAATCCTACCTCGAGAAGAATCGGGATCTCCGCAATGCCCTGAATGTGTTCGAGGAGGAGATCGTCGGACAGGTCCGCGAGGCCGAGAGTATCGATGAGCTCCTCGAGACGCAGCAAGAGAAGGCGCAGGCATTCGTCGAAGGCAAGTTAGATGAGGCAAAGGCCAGGGCCCAAGAGGCCAAGAGGCAGGCCGAAGAGGAGGCGAAAGAACGGGCGGAAGAGCAGAAGAAGAAACTCGAACAGGAGCGGGACAAGCAACTCGACAAGGCGAAGGACAAGGTGAAGGAGCTCTTCTGAGCAATTCGCCGCGGTACACGAGCAAAGGAGATTCCTGATATGAGAACCTATCTCGAATGTTTTGCCTGTTTCATGAACCACGCCCTATCTATCTCCCGAAAGACCGGTCTCGACGAGAAAGGCCAAAGGATGGTGCTCAACGAGGTGGCCCGTATGCTGCCGGAGTTCTCTCTATCCGACCGGCCGCCGCAGATGTCCAAGCGAATAAACGAGATGATACGCGGCATGACCGGCGTCGACGATCCATTCTACGAGGACAAGCGCGAGAGCAACCACCACGCGATGCGTCTCATGGAGAGCTTGGAAGGGAGAATACGCTGTTCGGAGGAGCCGCTGCTCACCGCAATAGAGTATGCTATTGCCGGGAACAGCATAGACTTCGGGGCTTTCCACAGCCTCGACATAGAGAAGACCATTTCTGAGAAGGTGGCCGAGGAGGGTTCCCACATAAAGAACGAGGAGCCCCGTCTCTTTGCCTACGAGAGTCTGTACCGTCGGCTCGAGAGCTCCTCAACGCTCCTCTACATAGCCGACAACGCGGGGGAGCTGGTCTTCGACTATCTTCTCTTGAGACAGATACGGCGAAGCTTTCCGAAGGTGGAGATCACCGTGGCTCTCAGGGACCGTCCCATTCTCAACGACGCCACCATGGAAGACGCCCGGCAGATCGGACTGGACGATGAGTTTAGCGTAGTCTCGAGCGGCAGCGACGCTCCCGGAACAATACTCGAGGATTGTAGCGATGAGTTCCTTTCACACTTCAATCGAGCCGAGACGGTAATAAGCAAGGGACAGGGGAACTACGAGACCCTGTCGGACTCGCCGAGAGACGTCTTTCTTCTCCTCAGGACGAAATGCGTCGTGGTAGCCCGTCACACCGGTAGTCGTGAAGGTGATATTCTTCTGATAGAAGGAGGGGAGGGAGCATGAGAAGCTGTGAGGCCGTATACCTACTCTTCGGCGGCCGTTTTTCGACCTGCCGCATGTCGGCTGTTGCCATGGTTCTCGGGCTCCTCTTTGCCACCACCGGGGTATCTGCGCTCGATGTGCATCGGGATGTTGTGCAGAAGGCTCAGACCTACGTGGGAAACGGCTACTGCAGAGGTGGAACGAATCCTCCCTGTTTCGACTGCTCGGGCTTTATCGGCTACGTGCTGCAGCCTCACGTCTCCAGCCTTCCGCGGGTGTCGCGGGAGATGGCGCGCTTCGGCACTCCGATTAGTCGCAGTGAGCTGAGACCGGGTGACCTCGTCTTCTTTACAACTACTCCGAATCGTCGGGTGGTGTCGCACGTGGCGCTCTACATAGGACAAGATTCGATAGTCCACGCGATATCCGACGGTCCGAACAGAGGAGTAAACGTCACCTCTTTGAACGCCCGATACTGGCGCAGCCATTTTCACAGCGCCGCCAGGGTGCTGAAGTATGCACAGGAGGGCAGCTCCGGCGCAGAGGGATCCGAAGAACAAACGCGGACCGACGAACCGGTACGCTATGCGAAGGGCCGCTATACCGGAGAGTTGAAGGGAGGTGAACCCCACGGAGAGGGCCGCCTGAGGCTCGACAACGGCGATCTCTACGAAGGAGAGTTCGCCGAAGGCCTCTTCGAGGGAAGAGGTGTCTATAAGTGGAGTAATGGTGCAGTCTACCGAGGAGAGTTCGAAGAAGGACGCTTAAATGGGCAGGGTGTCTACACCGCCGCAGACGGAAGCACCCGCTCGGGATCTTGGGAGGACGGCAGCCTCGTGGAAACGGAAGAGGGCAGCGGGGCATCGGCGCCTGCCGCAAGGGCGAATGAAGAATCTGCCGAACCCAAAGAGACCTACCTGGAAAAAGAGGACTCCCCCTGGGAGGAGTGGGACGGCTATATAACCGGAGACTACTACGAGTGGCGAAAGAAGGAGCAGGAGTCTTTCGAGGAGTGGAAGCGGAAGAATCAGCCGCAGTGAGAGTTTTGGAGGTGGCGGGAGTCGAACCCGCGTCCTACCGGGCATCCCGTACGCATCTACAAGTTTAGTTTCGCATTGCTGTTTCGGAAACGGGGAGGCTGCAAAACAGGCCTTCCGTCTCCTGAGTTCGACTGTGTGTCCCCGCTCTCCGCCGAACGAAAGCGCGGGCGAGTCCCGGTATCTGGCAGGCGGTCTCCCCACTCGGAACAGCGCGGGAAGTGCCCGTGACTGCTATTTACGCAGCCATTGCGAATTCAGTTTCGTTATCCGCAACTATTGGGTTGCCCCTTTTTAGGAGTTAGACAGCTCCACTTGCAACGTACGGACGTGCATCCGATAGTCGAATCCGGATCACCCCCTATGTCTCTTTTATAATACTATGTTTCGGCCGTAAAATCAATACTGCATAGATACGACCTCGATATTAGATCAACGGAGCCGGTTCCGCATCTCCCGATCGGCCTCGCGCTTGAGGTCCTTCTGCTTTATGGATTCCCGCTTGTCGTGGAGCTTCTTACCTTTGCCGAGTCCCAGCTCGACCTTTACCATTCCCTTCTTGAGATAGACGCTCAGCGGAACGAGCGTAAAACCGCGCTCGTCTATGCGCCGCTGAAGCCGCTTGACCTCCTGTGCGTGGGCGAGCAGCTTACGGTCCCTGTCCGGCTCGTGATTGAAGATGTTGCCGTGTTCATATGGTGATATGTGAAAGGCGAGAAGATAGAGCTCGCCGTCACGCACACGGGCGTAGGAGTCCGCAAAGGACATCTTACCGGCGCGTATGGACTTCACCTCCGTTCCTTTCAACTCTATTCCGCACTCGATCGTGTCCTCTATCTCGAAGTTGAACCGGGCCTTTCTGTTTTTAGCAAGAATCTTTACCGCCTGCCCATCCTGTGCCATTAGTCGACAACCTCCAAAACGATTCTGAATCCTGTAAAAGGGGTGCACCACGAAGGCGGCTGCGACCCTCTACGCCACACCGGAATGGTATCGATGTCGTTGGCCCAGGCCCCGCCTCTCACGCTTCTCTCCTTGCCCGGCAACGCATCGATGCTCCTCTGTGATTGCCGCAGCCCGTATGCGCCATCGAGCACATCGGAGGGAAAGTACCATCCCTCCGTCCACTCCCACACATTTCCTCTCAAGTCGGCAATCCCGAGCCGTCCGGTACGCGAGAACTGCACGGGTTGCGGAGCCGAAAAGCCGCCGTCCGTGCCTACGAAGTTCTCCGCTGCATTCAGGCGCGAACAGTACTCCCACTCCTGCTCATAGGCGAGCCGTGCACGGTACTCCCTCTTCGGGGAGACCTTCTCTCCGAGCCAGTCTGCATAGGCCTTCGCTGCGAACCATGACACGTAGGTAACGGGTCTTTCTGACTCCTCGTCAAAGTTAAGCAGGTACTCGCCGCTCACGAGCCCCTGCTCAACGAGCTCTTCCCGGTTTACAGGTCTCCACTCGGGATTCTCTGCGAGGAAACGTGCGTACTGTCGAGCGCTCACCTCGGATCTGTCAATGTAGAAGGTTTCCACGGCTTCTCGATGCGGCATCTCCGAGAGATCTTCGAGAGAAAGGGGAGAGTCGAGCGGAAAGAGACCTTCGTTTCCTATCGGTACATCGATGGACCCGGGGACCTGTACGAAATCATGATCCAAGACGGATATGCGCTCCGCCCTATTCGTCAGGGGAGACGGGATAACCGAGTAGAACTCGTCGAAACGGAGATCTTCGACCCGCCTCTCGAGCAGCTCTTCGAGCTCCTCCGGAAGAAGGTCTGCCTCCTCGGCGCCTGCAGTCTCTTTTTCGGTGCCTGCAGTCTCTTCCTCGGCACCTGTAGTATTGCCATCAACGCCTGCGGGAGAGGAGAGGAGGTAGTCGTAGAGCCGATAGAGATCATCGTCTAATGAGAGCTCGGCGCTGTTGCTCCCGACCGCCTGCAGAGCCTCTTTGTAATCGCGATAGATCTCGGCGGAGCCGATGTTGTTCGAGGATGCTTTTAGAAAGTGCTCGAGCTGCTCAATCCCGCCCTGACGGGATAGCACACGGGCGGCCGGCAGTATCGTGGCGGGATACCGGTATCGCTCATGGAACGTGCCGACGAGAGCCCAATTGCTCAGCCTACCGAAGACATCTTCCGTGTATCCGGCAGGATCGGCCAAACTCAGTTGGACATTGTGCGACACGTGTTTGGGAAAAAGCAGGCTGCCGAACAGCCTGCGCGGTACCTCGAGGCTCGTATCCTGACCGGAAAATTGGGCCTTCTCAATTTTGAAGACGTGACTGCCTGCCTCGATGAACCGGTCGACCGGTGTCGAACCGATGTACTCCCCGTCGATGTAGACCGCCGCCGCGGAGGGGGTCGACCTGAACTCTACTACCGATCCTCCGCGAACGATTCCCGGCAGGAGCAGCAGGGCAAATAGGATGACGAGCAGCAGTATGGCATAGAGGAGAGTCAGATAGCGTCCCGGCTCAATGCCGAACAGCGGTTTCAGCCGCACCTCTTCTATCTCGACCGATTCCTCGATTTTCTTGTGTTTCTTCATGCGGCAAGGGTATAGTTATGGGGCTAACTTGTCAATGTAAGGTATCTGTGCTACTGTTTCAAAACCTACGTCGGAGGAACACAGATGCAGCATTGGTTCGAGTCCGTGCAACGGATTACCGAACGATTTCTTACCGGCCGAAAACGGCGCCGTGCCGTAGCGAGGGCCAAACAGAAAGCGAAGAACCCCATTGTCGACTGGATCGAGGCCTTCTTGTGGGCCGCAGTCGTGGTCCTCATCATCAACCAGTACCTCATACAGGCCTACCGCATTCCCTCCGGCTCCATGAAAGAGACGCTGCAGCTGCAGGACCGAATCTTCGTCAACAAACTGATATACGGGCCGGAGCTCATACCGGGGACGGCAAAGGTTTCCGGCTTTACCGAGCCGAAACGCGACGAAGTCATCATCTTCGAGAGTCCCACCTACATCTCTAAAGGACCCCTCTTCGACACGCTGCAAAGGCTCATCTACATGCTCACCTTCTCGCTCGTGGATATAGACAGCGATGCGCAGGGCAATCCCAAGCCCCACTTCCTGATAAAGCGTGCGGTCGGCATAGGCGGCGACCGGCTGCGCTTCGAACGCGGCGAGCTCTTCATGCGGCCGCCGGGTTTCGGCGAGTGGATCGACGAGGACAGTTTTCGTGAGACAGCCGGTCTCGACGACCTCACCAGACGACTCCTCGATCAAGATAGCTACGACCACATTCGGAGGTCAGCCTTTCTCGATGCATACGAATCTCTCGAGATAGAGGGCCGGAGATTCGCGCCGCAGGCCTCGGGCGAGAGTCCGAGGTACAGCGACATGTTTGCATGGATGAAGTACCGCAATGAGGCGTTTTACGGTATTTTGCCACACCGCCGACACTACGGGAGCAACTGGCGGCGGTTCGAAACGGGCTGGTACATTCCGGATGGGTGGTACTTCCCGCTCGGCGACAATAGGGACAATTCTCGGGATGCGCGCTATTTCGGGCCGGTTTCACGGGAGAACGTGCTCGGTCGCGCGATGATCAAGTACTGGCCGCCTTCACGCTTCGGGCCGATAAATTAGTTTTAGAGAGATACTATTCAGAGAGAAGAATGTTAGGCATGTCACGACGATCAAAAGCGCTTCGCTACTACAGGAGTTCGAAACCTTCGAATCCCCTCAAGTCATTTATCAGAGCCTTGATAAAACTCGTCGTTCTCTTGTTCATCCTCTATCAGGTAGTATCGCTCTTTCTCCTGAGGACCTACCGAATGGACACCTCATCAATGGAGCCCTCTCTACCGCGTGGAGATACGGTTGTCGCCACAGCTCTGCTCTTCGGACCGGAATTGCCGTATACCGCCTACGAGTTTCCCCGAATGCGCACACCGAAACGCGGAGACAAGGTGATCGTGAAGACCGAAGTCGAAGATGCCACGTGGTATATAGCTGCATTCGATACCCTCATCCGTTTCTTCACGCTGCAGAGAAACTCTATTACCCGCGACAACGTCGCTATGACCATTCCAAAAGAGAGGGTGAAGAGGGTGGTAGGGGTTCCGGGAGATACCGTGAAACTCGAGGGCTTCCGAGTCAAGATTAAGACCAGAGGCAAATCGGTTTTTCTGGACGAACGCGAGGTCCTTCAGGACGAATACGAGCTTCGTGTGCCGAATGAGCATGCACAGATGAATGGGGTTTTTCCCCTTTCGGGACAGATGTCCGAGATCGCACTGGATGAGGGAGAATACCTGCTCCTCGCCGATAACCGTGTGTTGGCGGCATCCTCTCACAATTGGCATCCCATTCCGATCTCCGACATAGAGGCTCTCGTGCTCTTTCGCTACACCGCCCCGTTTTAGCTGTATAGACATGAAACAGGGTATGCACGATCTCGCACTGCAGAAACTCTCCGTCCCGCTCTCCCTCTACGTTCATGTGCCCTTCTGTGGGAAGAAGTGCGACTACTGTGATTTCTACTCCGTCGAAGGCGCCTCCCCGCAGAATAAGCGAGAAACGGTTACCCGTATATTCGAGGACATTGACGAATTTCTCGACATACTTCGACCTCCATCGATCGAAACACTCTATGTCGGCGGAGGAACGCCGAATTCGATGGATAGAAAGATCTTCTCCGAGCTGCTCGAAGGACTGCGCTCGAGAGTGGGAAAAAGCCGAGAGTGGACCGTCGAGTTGAATCCGGAATATCTCGACACTGCATCTCTCGGCTCGATGAGAACCGTAGGAGTGGACCGGATCAGCCTAGGGGTGCAATCGTTTCACAACGGGAAACTCGAGCTCATCGGCAGGAATGCACGTGCGGAAGAGGCAGAGCGAGCCCTACGGCTCCTCCAGGAGCAATGGAGCGGGCGCTGGTCGCTGGACATGATCTCCCTGCTCCCGACAAACGGTGTGGGAACGCAACTATCATCGGCAGGACGAGTCGAAGAGTGGAAACAGACGGCCTTCGAGGATCTGCAGAGGGCTCTAACCTATGAACCGCGCCACCTCAGCCTCTATGGCCTCACTGCCGAGCCCGGAACCCCCTTCTTCGAGAAGGTCAAGCGCGGAAATGCCGTATTGCCCGAGGAGGGAATCGCGGCGGAACTCCTCCGTGAACAGTGGCGCCTCCTCGAGGAGCACGGCTTCCTACACTACGAAGTCTCCAATTTTGCCCGCGATGAACAGAGGATGAGTCTCCACAATCTGCGCTACTGGAGGCTCGAACCATATCTCGGCGTCGGTCCCGCCGCAGTATCCACACTTCCCGGAAACGACGGACCCGTCCGATTGAGTTTCCCTTCCGATGTAGAGAGCTACTGCAGAGCTCGTGCTCACGATAGAATACACGTGGAGGAGCTCAGCGCCTTCTCCTTTCTGCTCGAGCATCTGATGACCGGTCTCCGCACCAGAGAGGGAGTAGACCGGCGCAGGATCGCACAGAGATTCGGCAGACAGTTTGCCCACACACTTTTTCGTACCCTCGAACAGAAGATTCAGCAGTACGAGAATAGCGGTTTCATAGAGAGGGTCCACGGTGCTACAAGAAGAGCTACAAGAAAGGGCTTTCTCCGTCACAGTGCTTCGCGGACACACGGGTTCCGTGCAACCGACCCCGGTCTCATGATCCTCGACTCCCTACTCCTCGATCTCTCCGGAGAACTCGAGCGCATCTCGCCCGAGTCGGTCTCCTGGCCTAAAGGATGAAATATCCTCAATATTGACACTGATACCTCTTCGTGGTAGCGTATGTATCTATCCCTCACACAAGGAGAACGCATGTCCGGACACAATAAATGGTCCACTATAAAGCATAAAAAGGGTGCCCAAGATGCAAAGCGGGGCAAACTATTCTCCAAACTCATAAAGGAGATAACCGTAGCCGCCAGAGACGGTGGGGGCGACGAGGAGACCAATCCCCGGCTTCGGACCGCCGTAAATAAGGCGAAGACCGAGAACATGCCCAAGGAGAATATCGAACGGGCTATCAAAAAGGGTACGGGCGAGCTCGAAGGTGTAGACTACATCGAGCTGAGTTACGAAGGTTACGGCCCCGGCGGGGTTGCCATTCTTATCGATTGTCTTACCGACAACAAGAACCGCACCGCCGCAGATGTGAGGAGCCTCTTCACAAAGCACGGGGGCAATCTCGGCGAAACGGGCTGCGTCTCGTACCTCTTTCAGCGGAAGGGAATAATCGCGTACGACGCCACCTCCTACTCGGAGGACGACATAATAGAACCGGCAATCGAAGCGGGTGCGGAGGATGTCTCCACCGAGGGCGAGGAGATAGAGGTGGTGACGAGCCCGGACGACTTCCTGCAGGTCGTAGAGGCCCTCGAAGCTGCAGGCTTTTCCCACAATCGTGCGGAGATAAGCCGCGTACCGGATGCAACAGTCTCGCTGGATGCCGAAACCACGCAGAAGGCACTCAAGCTCATCGGAAAACTGGATGATCTAGAAGATATTCAGTCGGTTTCCACAAACCTCGACATACCGGACGATTTCGACCCAAGTACTTTGGAATGACTCGCGTACTCGGGATCGACCCCGGACTGGCCAACACCGGTTGGGGGATCCTCGATGCCGAAGGTTCGAGGATCCTCCACGTAGAACACGGAACAGTCACGTCCGCCGCAGACATGGAAGAGAAGTCCCGTCTATTGAATATCTTCAATGCTGTCCGAGATCTCATCGATACATACGAGCCGAGTCTCATCGGAGTAGAGTCGCTCTACTTCTCTAAGAACCGGCGCAGTGCCATTCCCGTTGCCCAGGCGAGGGGAGTGGTGCTCGTAGCCGCCGCGCACTCCGGAGTCGAGACGGCGAGCCACACTCCTCAGGATATAAAGCAGGCGCTTACCGGCAACGGCAGAGCGGAAAAACACCAAGTGCAGGAGATGGTGCGCCTTCTACTCGGTTTGGACGAAATTCCACATCCGGACCACGCGGCAGACGCACTCGCCGCTGCGATCTGCAGCTATCACCTGCAGCAATTCCGAAGCAGGGAGCTGCGGTGAGCAGAGAGAGCACAGAGTACGGCTTTTCGCACGGGAGGGAACATGTACCACAGTCTTAGAGGACGAGTTACCGGAAGGCGGGGAACGACTATTCACCTCTCCACAGGTGGAATAGAGTGGGCAATCGAGGTCTCGAGGCAGTCCTTCGAGCACCTCCTCTCCCGAGAAGGGGAGGAGGTGCGCATCTTTACCCATCTTCACCACCGGGAAGATTCGATGCTGCTCTTCGGCTTCTGCGAGGAGCAGGAACGCGAGATCTTCCTCGAGCTCATAAAAGTCTCCGGTATAGGCCCGAGACAGGCCCTCAAGATCCTCTCCGGCATCCGCGCCGAGGAGCTGGTGAGCTACATAGAGAGCGAGGATGCGGAGGCCCTCTCCAGGCTCCCCGGCATAGGAAAGAAGACGGCGGGGAAGATCATACTCGCACTGCGCGGAAGCCTCACTCCGTCCGCGGAGGAGAATGCTCGGCCCGAATACGAGGAGCTGGTGAATGCGCTCGCAGACATGGGTTTCGACAGAAAAGGGGCGCAGAGGGCGGTGGCCGAGGTTACGAATACGGATGATTTTGCTACAATTCCGGAAAACGAGAGGGAACACGAGCTCTTCCGCCGGGCGATCGTGGCCCTCAGCTCGGAGTAGAGAGGTAAGCGAAAAGACATGAGCGAGGAATCACTCCTTTCAGGTTCGTTTCGCAGCGACGAGGATGCGCAGGAGCAGAGTCTGCGTCCCCACTATCTTTCGGAGTTCCAAGGGCAGAAGGCGCTGAAGGAGAACCTCTCGGTCTTCATAGAGGCGGCGAAGAGAAGGGGAGAGAGCCTCGACCATGTATTCCTCAGCGGACCTCCCGGGCTCGGAAAGACCACTCTCGCCGGGATCATGGCCCACGAGATGGGCTCCGATATAAAGATCACCTCGGCCCCAGCCCTCGAGAAACCGAAGGACCTCGCCGGTATACTCACGACGATCGGCGAGGGGAGCGTCTTCTTTATCGACGAGATACACCGTCTGCGGCCCGCTCTAGAAGAGATGCTCTACGTTGCCATGGAGGACTACGAGATCGATTGGGTGGTCGGTCAGGGTCCATCGGCGAGAACCATCCGCATCCCCATCCCGCGTTTTACGCTGATCGGCGCCACCACCAAGGCGGGACAGGTAACCGGACCTCTCGTCAGCCGCTTCGGCATTTCGGTTCGTATGCAGTTCTACAGCAACGAGGATATAATACGTATTCTCGAGCGCACCACCGGAATCCTCGAGATCGAGGTGGATGAGAGCGCCTATCCGCTGCTCTCGGCCTGCTCTCGTGGTACCCCTCGCGTGGCGAACAGGCTGCTGAGGAGGATGCGGGACTTCGCAGAGGTGCTCGCCGACGGAACCGTTACGGAGGAGGTGGTACAGGAGGGCCTGAAACGCCTCGAGATAGACAGCTACGGTCTCGAGCGACACGATCGCGAGATCCTGAACACCATCATCGAAAAGTACGGTGGCGGTCCCGTGGGGGCGGAAACCCTCGCGATCTCGGTCGGTGAGGCGATAGAAACCCTCGAAGACTACTACGAGCCCTATCTCATACAGCGGGGCTTCATAAAACGAACACCGAGAGGGCGAGTTGCCGGCGAGCTCGCCTACGAGCATACAGGTCACAGCTTCAAGAAGCGGAATGAAAACGAACAAATTCTCTTTTGATCTGCCCGAAGAGTTGATCGCGCAGAGGCCATCCGAAAATCGGGAGGCCTCACGCCTCATGCGGCTGCGCCGCGATAACGGTCTGATCAGCCACCACAGCATACGCAATCTCCCGGAGCTTATCCCCTCGGATGTGGTTTTGGTGATAAACGATTCCAAGGTGCGGAAGGCGCGCATTTACGGAGAGACCGCCAATGGGGGAATAGTCGAGTTCCTCCTCCTCGAAGAGAGAGGGAACGGCGAGTGGAAGGCTCTCGCATCGAAGGCGAAGCGGCAGAAGGTCGGCCGCGAGTACCTCTTTCCCGGGAAGATGCACGATCGTCCGGTGCGCGGCAGCATCACCGGCATAGAGGGATCCTTCCGCCTCATCCGCTTCTCGCCCGCGATAGACGAAGAGTACTTAGATGCCTACGGTCACATCCCCCTCCCACCCTACATCCGGCGAGAGGACACGCCCGAGGACGAGCGGCGCTATCAAACCGTCTACGCCGAGGCCGCCGGCTCCGTGGCTGCACCTACCGCCGGCCTCCACCTCACCGATGCGCTGCTGAGCGCGCTCGAAGAGAAAGGGGTCCGGATAGTCAGAATTACCCTCCACGTGGGGCTGGGAACCTTTAGCCCCATCCGTTCAGACGAGGTGGAGAAGCACGAGATGCACCGGGAAAGCTTCCACATCTCCGCCGGCAGCGCCGCTCTCGTGAATGAGGCCAAATCACGGGGCCGCCCCGTCTACGCGGTGGGTACCACCTCGGTGCGGACACTCGAATCTGCCTGGGACAGCCGGGCTGGTAAGTTAGCCTCCGGCAACGGAGAGACCGACCTCTTTATATATCCGGGGTACCGATTCTCCGTGGTGGACGGGCTCCTGACCAACTTCCACACGCCGAAATCGAGTCTCCTCGTACTCGTGAGCGCTTTTGCAGGTAAGGACTTGATAGACCGGGCATACCGGACGGCCGTCGAAGAGCGGTACCGCTTCTTCTCCTACGGCGACGCAATGCTGATTCAGTGAGAGGGCAACGGAGATAGATCAGTAGGTCTTCTCGTCCATCTGTGAGAACTTACTCCGGACCTCACGCAGCCGTTTGAGATCCCTGTGGATGATAGCGGCGTAGTCGAGTTCTCCGGTCTTGATGCGGTACCGTTCGTCTTCCCAGTACTGCACCTCCTCCAGGTGGTGATAATCGCTCTTCTGTGCCCGCGCCCACCAGGTGAGCGCCTCGTTCCAGTAGTGGAGTGCCGTCTCGTAGTGCTTCTCCGCCATATCCAGACTCTCCAGGTTTGCCTCCTTCCAAGGCTCATTGAAGAAGTAGGCCTCCCGCTTGTCGTACTCCGCACCCCATCTCCTATACTGTTTTACCAGCTCGAGGTTGAGGTGCATTGCAAAGAGGTATCGATAACGCCTCCACTCGCTCTTGTTCTCTATGACCGCGAGGGCATTCAGTGGATTGACGAAGGGACGTTCGAGGGCCCGTTCGAGATACCAGATGTTCTCGCGGTAATCTTCCGGATACTGGTAGAGGTTCTGGTGGTAGAGTTTGTAGTACTGTTCTGCGTAGAGGATGTTGTACCCGAACAGTTCTCCCGCCGGCAGAAAGAGCATCAGGAGTATGAGGACGCTCAGAACGAGGTAAAAGGAACGCACCGCTGCTGTGAACGAAACGCGCATATATGCCATCTCATTTAGATTATCGGAAGATACGGCGTCGTTTTGATCTATTCCGACAGGGCCAGCTTATTCCAGATTACCGTTGCCAGTTCTTCCTGGGGGAGAGTTCCGTCGAAGATGTGTAAGTGCATTTCCGAGTGCTGATAGAGGGAGAACACGTGAAAGTAGTTCTCGCGGATCTCTTCCTGCAAATCGACCTTCTCATAGAGCTCTCTGTCGATTCCGCGCCCGTCGAGTCGCCGGTTCCCCTCTTCGGGGGAAATGTCGAGGAAGATGAGGTGTTCGGGAAGGGGAAAGTATCGGTTGAGTTCCCATACCTCTTCGAAGGGGCGTTCGACCGATTGATACGCCAAGGAGGAGAAGAGATATCTGTCGGATATGACTTTCATGCCCGCCTCGGTCAAAGGTACTATACCTTCTGTTTCGTGGTAGAGATGATTGTGCCTATCAACCGAGAAGAGTTTCGCAAGCGTCCCGGGCGCAACCTCCTCTTCTTCTCTCAGAATGACCCTCACCGCCTTTCCTAAGAAGGTTTCGGTCGGCTCACAGGTGAGGATGCTCCCTCGCGGAAATCGTTTCTGCATGCGATCGTGAAGTATTCGGGCCTGCGTAGTCGTGCCCGCTCCGTCGAGCCCCTCGAGCACAAAAAAACCGTCAATAACTTCTCCGTTGTATTCCTTCTCCATCATCTATATCTATACTCTATAAACGCCGGTTTGTCATCTTTTGTTGATAAAATCCCGTAATTCGCGATACAGTACTATAATGAACAGACTCTCCGGAGCAGCCCATCTCTCCAAGCTCCTCATATTCTTCGTACTCGCCGCTTTCAGTGTGCTCATCCTTATGCCTCTGCAGGATTCTTTAGACTCCTACATGGCGGAGCTCAAGACTCGTAGCATTGAAGGGCTCGAAGAACGCATAGGTCGGGAACTCGTCTATGAAAAGATTTCTCCTTCCATTCTCATGTCCTTCGACATCCGCAACTTAAGCATTGCTCCATTTAATAATAACAGACCGGAAAACATTCACATAGGCCGTTTACAGATTTTTTACTCCCCGATCCAACTCCTGCGGGGAAAAACGGTAGATGCGGTCAAAAGCATACGGATAGACAACACGGACGTCCGGATAGACAGACAGAAGGACGAAGAGTTTATCCGTTTTCTTCGCCGTTTCTTTACCGGTCCTGAGCTTCCCGACGAATCAGTACCCGGGGGCGGGAGCGGACCCGGAATAAGGAGTGGAAGAGATACGGAAGAAACGGGCTTTCGCTTTCCGGGTATATCGCTGCAGGGCAGAAATATTTCGTTGCACTATATCGACGGAGAACGCAGCTACGATCTGGAGAAACTCTCATTTCGGGTGCGTCACGAGGAAGATGATGAGCTCCCCCTGCGTGTCGATGCGGAGGGAGAGCTGACCGCAGAGCTCGACAAACCTGTAGGGCCCGAGCCGATGCAGATTGTTCGTGGAGCGAGCGAATTCTCCATGCAGGCGGCGGCGGGTGAATCTCTTCAGTCCGTCTCCTCTACGGTATCCCTCCGCAATTTCTCTACAAACCTCTTCTCGTTTCGTAGACTCACCCTCGAATTGGAACGGGACAGGGAACGCACGGTAGTTCGCAAGATCGAAGACAGCTCTCCCTGGGATCTGAGCCTCACCTATACCGCGCCGAACGGAGAGCTGCTGATAGATTTCGCGGCGGAGGAGTTCGCCTTTACCGACAACATCGAAACGAGCAGCGAGCTCTCTCCACTCGATGCGTGGCTCAGCACGAAGCTGACCGGGGCCTCGACGGTCAGTCTCTCTCTCGAGGAAGAGGAGTTCAGCTACACGGCCGATCTGCGCGCCGAGGTGGACAACCGTTATGTTCCGGAACCATTTACCGCCGACTTCGAGGTCAAGGGGACGGAACGCGGGGCGGATTTTGAGATCCTCCGCATCGGTTCAGATAGTGTGGATCTCGAGTACAGAGGTACCGTAGACCTGCCCACCCTGTTTCCCGACGGACGCCTCGTAGTCAACAGACTCTCGATAGGCGACCATGTGCTGAGGACTACCCTCGAGATAAACGAGAGTAATCGCAACATCGAACTCTACAGTTCAGTCCTCCTCGTAGACTCGACTCTTCTGCTTAAGGATCTCTCTCTCTCCGGAAGATTGGAGGAGAACCGTCTCAGTTACCGTGCAGATTTTTCTATCGGGCGACACAACGGAGAGGCGAGCTACTATTCGGGTACGAACCTATTAGAGACCGAAGGAACCCTCGAGTTAGGCGCCGAGCCGGCAATAGAGGCCTCGATCGAGATACGCAGTGCCCCGCTTCTGCCGATTTTAGAAACATTCTTCGTAAATTTTCCGATCGAAGAGAGCCCTCTCGCAGGCCTGACGATCTCTACGAACGCATTCGTTTCTACCGACTTTTCCTCCTTCCTCTTCTCTCTACAACCATTCGAGTTGCTCGACTCTCATTCCGACTTCCGCATAAGGGCGAAGGCCCAGGGAAACAACGAACGCATTCGTCTCAGCGAGTTCACGGGTAATTACCGAGGTTACGAGCTCACAGGGATATCTACGATCCGTTTAGACGAAGCTGAAATGCTGCGATTCGACACCCTGTTTCGTTTGAGGGCGGAGGAGTACCGTATCAACGGCACCTTTTACCGGAATTCGACCCTCATCCTCAGAGGTAACCACGGCGTCTCGGGAACCGTCTTCTTCCAAGGAGACAATATCGCATTCTCCGGCTCCCTGGAGGACTTTCCCATCCCCCTCGAAGAGCAGACGATGGAGATCTCCCTCAAAGGAAGAGGGCGCATCTCCGGGAGAAGGGGATGGAACGCGCACCTATCCACCTTTTCCATCAATGCGCCTCCCGGTCTGCCGGAGGAGGGGCGTTTCTCTCTCTCCGCTACCGCCAATGCAGAGCGGATAAAGTTGTGGAACATACGCTATCGCGATGCGACGTCAGAGCTGAAAGGGCAAGGCTGGTTTAGTCCGAAGACTCTCTACCCTTTGGAGGGAAACGGCTGGCTCAAGCTTTCCGGCAAAGAGGAGGAGTCCTACCACTCCGTCGTTTCTCTCAGTGCTGAACGAATAGATGCTTCGCTCAAACTCTCATCGGCCCCCCTCGACAGGTGGAAGGAGATGCCGGTGCAAGGCCTCTTAGGAGGGAATTTCCATTTCTACGGGTCGATCGACGATCCGACACTCGATTTCTCTGCTCAAATTGAAAACGGAATCTACGAGAACAGTCCGTTCGAGATCGAGACTCACGGCAGCATCGACGAATCGGCGGTCTCGCTCTCTTACTTGAGGGGAAGTTACATGACCCATATTTTGCAGAAGGGAGAGGGCTTCTACGATGTGAACAGCGGAGAGATCCGTATCAAGGGACAATACCGCGGAACCTTCGGGGAGAAGGCCGCATCGACCCTCTTCAGTATCCGTGGAGAAGTTGCAGCAGTGGAATCGCTCTACTCGGTTTCCAAGATTTCGGAGCACGACTACAGAGCAACCGCCTCGCTCGAGAATATCCAGCTCCTCGGAGTGCAGAGAGAGCCGTGGGAGATCCGTATGCGCAAGGAGGAGGATACGCTGAGCTTGGAAGGAGGACCCGAAAATGCGGTAAGTGCGGTCTTCTCCGAAGCGGGCGCCTACCGGGTGGAAATTGCAGATCCCCTGCCTGTCCGCCTCGTATCCACAGGAAAAGTGGAGGGGGGACAGATTTCCTCGCGCATCAGTGATATCTTTGTCGACCTGAGCGCGTTGAGAGAGCTCGGGTTTTCGCAAATTCTGTTTCCGTCGGGACGAATCACCGGAGATTTTCGCATAGAGGGATCCTTTTCCGACCCCGAATTCTACGGAATGCTCAACGGGGAGAATATCTCGGCGACGTTGCAGCAGGTGGCAGAGCCGATAGAACCGTTTTCGACCTCGATCTCCTTCAACGAAAAGGAGTGCATAATAGAACCGGTGCGAATAAAGGCTGGAGAGGGGAGGGCCCTTCTTTCGGGCGGATTCTTTTTCGACCGATGGACTCCCTCCGACATACGGGTCGATGTGAGCACAGTCGGAGACACGGGTATACGCAGCATCTTGAGAATAGAGGGTTCCGGCCTCTACATAGACGGGTATGGACTCGGAGATTTCTCCGTGATCGTGCAGGAGAACATGACTCGCATAGAGGGGGACCTCAGGATAAAGGATTGTGTGATCACCCTCGAAGACAAGACGGTTAGTCACGCTACGGATGAAATGGCCGCAGCCATTGTCGTCGACATGCAGATAGAAACCGGTCCCCGTGTCGAATTCCTCTGGCCGAGACAGCAGTTCCCCATTCTCTCGGCCTACATGGATACTGGGCAGAACGTGTCTATCTACTACAACAGTCTCGATGATCGGTTTCGTCTGACCGGTGAGGTCGGGATCAAGGGGGGAGAGGTCTACTATTTTCAACGCAGTTTCTACCTCAAGGAGGGAACCATTACCTTCAACGAGACCGAAGAATCCTTCAATCCTCTATTGAATGCGCGGGCGGAAATTAAGGAGATCGATATGACCGGCCACCCGGTTACCATATCCCTCATCGTAGACAACGAGCCGCTGAAGAGCTTTACGCCGCGGTTCGAGGCGAATCCGCAGCTCTCCACTGTAGAGATCGCGCAAATACTCGGTACGAACATCTATGGACCGCCGGGGGAACAGCAGTTGAACCTCGCATCGGCTCTTCTGCTCACGGGTGATATCTTCAGCCAGTTCAGCGTCGTTCGCTCCTTCGAAAATCAGGTAAAAGAGGCCTTCAACCTCGACCTCTTTTCCCTGCGTACCCAGTTGGTGCAGAATGTCATTCTCGACCGTGTAAGTCGGGAGGATGTACAGACTACCGAGGAGAACATTCGACAGACCGATCCCCTCGACAGATACCTTGACAATACCACCCTCTTCCTAGGAAAGTATCTGGGAAATGATCTCTTTCTCGAAGCTATGCTCCAGATCCGGCAACGGCCTACCTATGTGGGCGAGCTTCAGGACGAAGAGCTGGATTTTTTGATGGAAGTCGGTTTAGAATGGAAAACACCGCTTTTTCTGTTGAATCTATCCGTAACACCCGACTTCACCGACCCTCAGGAGAGCTTGAAAAACACGAGGTTCGGTCTATCATGGGATTATTCGTACAAATGAGTCGATTATTGAGGAGACAATATGCGTATTCGCGACAACGCCATTTCGCTGCTGCTCTTGTTACTATTTCTAAGCTGTTTTACGCAGATAATAGCTGCTCAGGATGATTCATCCTGGTATATAAATAAACCGATACGTTCAATCGAGTTCGAAGGACTGCAACACGTAGACAGAAATGAGCTCGAAACAATTACCGAACAGTTTATAGGCAAGAATTTTACCGAGAGTCTGTTCATGGACCTTCACAGCAAGCTGTACGCGCTCAACTACTTCGAGCGTATCGAACCGGTGGCGAGAAAACTCGAAGGCGGGGAAGCGGTAAAAGTAGTCTTCAAAGTCACCGAGCGCCCTATTATCGACAATATAAACATCGACGGTAACAAGAGCGTGAGAAAGAGCGCAATCCTCGATGCGATTCTTCTCAAACGAGACGACATCCTCACCAAAAACAAACTTACCGCAGATGAAACAGCCATAAAGGAGCTCTACCTCGAAAAGGGCTTTCCGAATGTAGCGGTAAGCACGAGCACCGAAGAGAATGAGAATAGAAACACAATCGATGTCACCTTTACCATAGACGAGGGAAGACAGACGAGAGTACGGGAGGTCAAATTTTCCGGCAACTCATTCGCCAGCGACAAAACACTGCAGAACCAGCTCAAGACGAAAGAGCAGTCGCTTTTCTACAGCGGGGTATTCCAGGAAAACCTTATCCAGAAGGACAAGGAAAATATCAAGACCTACTATCACGAACACGGTTACATAGATGCAGAGGTCGAAGAAGTTACCCGCACCGTAGATGAAACCGAAAACAACAAGAACTTTCTCATCCTCACATTTTATATCGACGAGGGACGTCAATGGATCTTCGGCGGCATGGAGTTCGAGGGGAACAAGCTATTCAGCGACGAAGAGCTCGAGCAAAAGATAAGTCTGGACGAGGGAGATGTCCTCGACCTGACCAGACTCAACCGCGACTTCCAGAGGGTCACCGATCTCTACTACAACGACGGATACATCTACAATCAGATAAACCGGAACACGAAGCGAGATGAGCAGAACCGTACAGTTACATATGAGGTCTCAATCGTTGAAAAGGGCCGAGCCCACATAGAAAACATCATCGTTAAGGGAAATGAAAAGACCAAGGACAAGGTTGCATACCGAGAGATACCTCTCGAGAGTGGCGATGTCTTCAGTAAAGATCTCGTAATAGACGGAGTCAGAAATCTCTACAATACGGGTCTCTTCTCAAATGTGACCCCCGAGACTCCCTTCGGCAGCGCAGAGGGACTCATGGACCTCGTGTACAACGTGGAGGAGGCGAAAACCACTACCATCAACTTCGGCCTCACCTTCACCGGCCAGGCGGGGGACTTTCCCGTGCTCGGCTTCCTCCGTTGGACGGACAACAACTTTCGCGGGTTAGGAGAAAAATTTTCTATCGGCACCGAGCTTTCGGGGAGAACTCAGAATCTCAACTTCTCCTATGATACGAATTGGCTCTTCGGACGCCGGTTAGGCGGAGGTCTCGATTTTACCTTCTCCCACACTAATCACGAGGATGTACGCCAGGACACGGAATTTCCCAGATTCGACGAAGACGACTACAACGACAACGATGCTGCGCCGGATCCCTATGAGTCTATGGATGAGTATCAAGACGCTTTGGGGGACAATGAATCGATAGACGACGCGCATCTGATGGAGTACGACGAGTACGAAGTTGGGGTAGGAGTCAATACCGGTTACACCTTTCATACAAACTACGGACGTTTCGGCACGGGCACAGGTCTGAAAACGGGTCTTTCCTACATCGACTACAATGCAGACATCTATCGTCCTTACAATCCTGCGACACGGGAAAATCACCGAGAATGGCGTTTCAACAACCGATGGTGGACCCGTTTCTCCTGGGATACTCGAGACTATATTTTCTCTCCCTCATCAGGATTCTATCTGAGCGAGACCTTTACCTACGGAGGAGGTATCCTCGGAGGAGTCAGTCACTACCTCAAGAGCCACACGAAGGGTGAATACTTTCACACACTTCTCGACATTCCCGTCTTTCCGAGCTGGAGTTTCAAAACGGTGGTAGCCCTCCACAGCGCGATTTCGTTCATATTTCCGCAGTACTATCAAAACGAAGATGGAAAGTGGACCCGCGGAATACAGGCGAGCACGAGTTACATGCTCTACACCGACGGAATGAACACCGACAGGGGTTGGCCGAGACGCTACAACGGAGAGACGATGCTGGACAACTGGGCCGAGTTGCGGATCCCCATCGCCGAGCAGGTTCTGTGGACCGACCTCTTTTTCCGATCCACAGGTTTCTGGGAAGATCGTGCTAATTTCGGGTTCTACAATACGGATGCGATCGTCGACTACAGATTCAGCTATGGTGCCGGATTCCGTTTTACCATACCCAATTTACCTCTGGGGCTCTACTTCACGAGGCTCTTCTCGATCGACGAAAGCGGAAATGTCGTGTACGAGCCGGGTCCCCTCTTCTCAGACCCAGATGATCCGAACTCAGGATGGAGACTCGTTCTGACCATCAATATCGATCTCATGTAGAGATCTACCTACAGGGAGGATACACACATGAAAAAATACATTCTTACCATACTTCTTCTGTTGTTCGTTGCGGCATCGGCGACTGCCGCTAAGCTGACCATGGTGGCCGTCATCGATCTCAACCAGATCGTGGGCGACTACTTCCAGCAGTCGAGTGCATGGCGGGAGATCGAAAATCTCACCGAGAAAACGCGTGAGAACATCGAGGAGCGCAAACAGGAGATCAACCGTCTGAAGGAGAAGAAGCTCGAGGCGCAGCAGAACGAGAAGGAGGAACTCGTTCTCTCCTTAGAGGAGGAGATCCGCAAGAAGGAGGAGTACCTCAAGGAGTACAACCGCATAATGAGCGAGAGGATCAGTAACCGCAAGGACAGCCTCCTCACCTCATCCGACTTCTCCCGCGAGATACTAAAGGCGGTGCAGTACGTTGCAGAACAGGAGGGCTATTCCATAGTGCTGCGCAAGAAGGATCCTAATATACTCCACTACAACAAAGAGGTGGACATTACCGAAAAGGTGCTCCAGCACCTCAGAAGCAGATCTTCCAGCTGAGCGGGGAGCGGGGCGACCATGGCCGATACGACGCCGATGATGCGGCAGTATCGAAAGATGAAAGCGGAGCACGGTGACGCCGTGCTCTTTTTCCGTCTCGGGGACTTCTACGAGATGTTCGACCGGGACGCAAAAATCGTCTCCTCCCTGCTCAATCTGACGCTTACTCATCGCAACGGACTGCCGATGTGCGGCATCCCCTACCATTCGGTAAACAGCTACATCCCGAGACTGCTGCGGCACGGCAAGAAGATCGCCATCTGTGAGCAGACCAGTCAGCCCGAGAAGGGGAAGAGCATTGTCGACCGGGAGGTCGTCGAGATCATCACCCCCGGCACAGTGACCGAAGAGGAGTACCTCGACCGAAACAGGAACAACTTCCTCGTATCCATCGGCGCGGGGAATCGGGGCATCTCCCTTGCCGCCATCGACCTCACGACCGCCCAATTCACCGTACGGAGCTTTCCCTTTCAGGTACACGACGAGAGCCTTCGCGAGGAGCTCTCGCGTCTCGATCCCTCGGAGGTGCTCATTCAGGAGTCCCTGATAGAGGAGAGGAGAGGCATAGCCCGTTTCTTCTCCGAAACAGCGAATACGATGGTCAACCGCTACCCGGATTGGTACTTTGACGAGGAAACATCATACGACCGTCTGTTGCGTCAGTTCGCCGTGCACAACATGAAGGGCTTCGGCTTCGAGGAGAACGATCCCGTGCTCCTCGCCTGTGGTGTATTGCTCGACTACGTAGAGGAGACCTCGAAACACCTGCTCTCACACATTACCTCAATACGGCGCATCGAGGAGAGCAGTGTGGTGGGCTTGGACGAGTCGACGCAGAAAAACCTCGAGCTGACACGCAACCTCTCCGACCGGGACGAGAGCTACACCCTCTTGGAGGTCGTCGACAAGACGAAGACCCCCATGGGCGGCCGTATGATCCGCAACTGGATACTCTATCCGCTCAGGGATGCCGGGCGGATACACGGAAGACAGGAACGTGTCGAGCAGCTCTACAAGGAGCAGCTCCTGCTCTCCGGTATTCGGGAGAAACTCTCATCGGTGCGCGACATCGAGCGTCTCGCCTCGAGGGTGGCCCTCGACAAGGCCCATGGGAAGGACCTCCTGGCAATTGCGCAAACCCTCGAGACACTCTTCGAGACCGCCGATCTCCTCGAGGACTACGACCTCTCGATCCTCGACCTCGCCGATGGAAGCTCTGAGGGCGAGTCGGGCGAAGCGTCTACGGAGGAGACGGGGAAGACGGGAGAGACGGAGGACCTGCCCGACGGATTTCTGCGGCCACTCTACGAGCTGAAAGAGCTCCTCGAGCGCGGGGTGCATGAGGATCCCTCGGTGAGTCTCTCGGAGGGGAGGCTCATACGTGAGGGCTACGACGAGGAGCTCGACTCCCTGAGAATACTGAAGAACGACAGCAAGAGGGTTCTGAACGAGTATCTCGAGGAGGAGAGAAGTTCTTCCGGCATAGGCAACCTCAAGATCAAGTACAACAAGATCATCGGTTACTTTCTCGAGGTAACCAAATCGCATACGGACAAGGTGCCGGAACACTTCATCCGGCGGCAGTCGCTGGTGGGGAGCGAACGCTACACGACGGACAGGCTCAATGCGCTGCAGGAGGAGCTGAACAACGCCTCCGAACGCATCGTAGAGCTGGAAAGGCGACTCTTCTTAGAGCTGCGCAACCGGGTAAAGGAGTTTATCTCTCCCCTCATGGAGGCCTCACGCTCCGTGGCCATGGCCGATTGTCTGCAGAGCCTTGCACACTGTGCCACCATGTACGGCTGGCGCAAACCACGGGTTCACGAAGGCACCGCCGTGTCCGTCCGGGAGGGGCGCCACCCCGTGGTAGAGGCTCACAGCGAAGCCGGTACTTTCATTCCGAACTCACTCGAACTCGACTCCGACGAGACCTCCTTCGCCCTCATCACCGGACCAAACATGTCGGGTAAGTCGACCTACCTCAGGCAGATAGCGCTCATTGTCCTGCTCGCGCAGACCGGCTCCTTTGTCCCCGCCGATGAGGCGGACATAGGTGTCGTGGACCGCATATTCTGCAGGGTGGGCGCATCCGACAATCTCGCACGGGGCGAGTCGACCTTTCTCGTCGAGATGAACGAGACCGCCTACATCCTCCACACCGCCGGCCCCCGCAGCCTCGTCATCATGGACGAAGTCGGCAGGGGAACGAGCACGGGAGACGGGCTCTCTATCGCATGGGCCGTCAGCGAATACCTCCTCGACAAGCGGGCAAAGACCCTATTCGCCACCCACTACCACGAGCTCACCGCTCTTGAGAACGAGCAGATAAAGAAGCTCCATCTGCAGGTGCGGGAGGAGAACGGAGAGATAATCTTTCTGAAACGGGTGAGGGAAGGTACCGCCGGCAAGAGCTACGGTCTTCACGTGGCAAAGCTCGCCGGTTTGCCCGGAGAGGTGCTGAGTCGGGCCGAGGAGCTCCTCCATGCGCTCGAGACACGCGAGAAGGAGCTCGGTCATGTAGAGGGGGCAGAGGGAGAGCTCCGTGCAGAGGAGCAATCGAATCGCAGCAGGAGTCCTGGGGTGAGCCAGAAGTCACTCTTCTCGCCCGCAGACCTCATACTGCAGGAGCTCTCTCAATTAGATGTCGACAGGATTACTCCGCTCGAGGCGCTGAACATCCTCGACCGATGGAAGCGCGAGGAGAGCTGAACGGATCCAGGCATAAAATGTCTCTCTTCCCACATACGCGTCTCAAGCATACGATGCAGAACTCCGCTAGTTGTCGGTATGCACATTTCTGCGACAGGGACCTTTATTATCGACGCAATGAGACTGTTGAGCTCTTCGAGATGCGCCGCCTGCGGCGAACCTCTCCCGGGCCTCAATACCGGCGGCCTGGGATCGCTGTGCCCCGCATGCCTCTCGATGATGGATGCTCTGCGAATTTCCCGCTCTTCCGGCGATTCGGCGGCTCGCTGCGCACGCTGTGGACTGCCGCTCATCTCAGAACGGGAGCTCTGCCTGCGCTGCCGGGATCGGGACTTCTCCTTCGATTCGCACCGTGCCGTTTTCATGTACCGCGGCCTCGTAAAGGAGCTGCTGCAGGCTTACAAATTCGAAAAGAGAAGGGAGCTCGCGGCGGTATTTGCCCGTTTTGTAGCCGAGAGCCTCTACGAATGCGGGCTCGAAGCGGTTACCTTAGTGCCCGCTCCACCGAGGAGCTCATCGAAGAGGAGGAGAGGGTGGGAGCACGTAGAGGATATAGCGGGCTACCTCGAAAGAGATCACGGAATATCCGTGAGAGCGCTGCTGTCACGGCGTGGAGGAAAGGCGCAGAAGCGGCTCGACTACCGGGGACGGCGCGAGAACATGCGAGGAAGAATCGCAGCAAGCAGGACGGAGCGGATCCCACCTTATCTGGTATTCTTCGACGACGTTTTCACCACCGGCGCCACCGCAGACGAGTGTGCGTCGGTGCTCAAGCAAAGCGGAGCCATGAGAGTAGAGGTAATTACCGTAGCGATGGACTAGTACAGATGCGGTATCATAGCAAATCCATTGACTTTATTCGGTAAAGTTGATACTGTGTAGACACAATTTAAGTATAAGGCAAAAAGGAGTCGTGTGCCGACTCCTTTTTTCATGTTATCGAAATGAAGTGGGAAGTCGAGACAGACAATTTATATCACGCAATAGAACCTGTCATCAGGGGTATGGGATACTCCCTCGTCGAAATGGCTCGCAAGGAGACCAAGTATGGTCTCCAGGTAAAAGTGGTTATCTATCACTACAAAGGAGTAGGGGTGAACGACTGCGAAACGGTGTACAAAACAATTATGCCGAAGATAGAACTGACGGAGGAGACCGAAGTGATCAACCTCGAGGTGACATCACCGGGTATTACGAGAAACATAAAAAATGCTGCCGAGTTCTCGGTCTTTATCGATCGCGAGGTGCGCATTCTCCTCGAGAGCGACGAGTGGGTCGAGGGGACGATAGTAGGAGCGAATTCCGAAACGGTAACTCTCAGAATCGAAGATGAGACCTCGGAATTCCCCATTGACGATATACGAAAAGCGAAATTAACGGTTTCATAGGAGGAAAAAGAGCGTCATGGAGTCAGGATTGGCCGATGCGATACGCGGCCTCGTTCAAGACAAAGGAATACCCGAGGATCTCGTCAGAAAAACGATCGAGGACTTCCTCATAGCTGCATACAAGAAGAAGTACGGTACGGCGGACAACGCGGTGGTCCGTTTCAACGACGACGGCAGCGAGGTCTCTCTCTTCTCACAGAAGGAGATAGTCGAAGAGGTAGAGGACCCGGTCACCGAGATCGCCCTCGACGAAGCACTCGAGTACAACGAGGAGTGCGAAGTCGGAGACGAACTGCTCATAGAGGTCGATCCTAAGGGTTTCGACCGGATCGCGGTGCAGAGCGCAAAGCAGAAGGCAAAGCAAACCATCAGGGAGATCCAGAAGGACACCCTCTACTCCGAATACAAGGACAAAGAGGGAGAGATGATAATCGGATACTATCAGCGGGAACGAAACGGAAACATATTCGTGGACCTGGGAAAGGTCGAGGGTATTCTTCCGAGACGTTACCAATCACCACGTGAGGTCTACCGGCCGAACGACCGCATCAAGGCGCTCATCTACGAGGTAGAAAAGGGACAGACGGGACTACAGATCGTTCTTTCCCGTACCCATGCAGAGTTCGTCAAACGCATCTTCGAACTCGAGGTGCCCGAGGTGTACGACAATACCGTCGAGATATACAAGATCGTTCGTGAGCCGGGCTACCGTACCAAGTTGGCGGTCTACTCCAACCGTGATGACATCGATCCCGTCGGCGCCTGCGTCGGCATGAAGGGAGTCCGCATCCAATCCATTGTCAGAGAGCTCGAGGGAGAAAAAATCGACATCCTCAAGTATGAGAGCGATTCCCACCTCTTCATCAAAAACGCTCTTTCACCTGCGGAGGTGGAGAACATCTACATCATCGACGAGGGGAAACGGCAAGCGCTCGCGGTGGTAAAGGACAACCAGCTATCGCTCGCCATCGGGAAGCAGGGGCTCAATGTGCGGCTCGCGAACAGGCTCGTAGACTGGAACATCGATGTAAAGACCGAAGAGCAGTTCGCGGAGATGGATATCGCCGTCGGCAGTAAGAAGGAGCTCCACGCGCTCTTCGGCGACTACGAAGAGGGCGAGGGAGAGGAGATTACTACGATCGCCGAACTCCCGGAGATCTCCGACCGCTTGGCGGAGGTGCTCTCGAACAACGGTATCGATCTTATCGAGACACTAATCAACCTCCAGCCGGAAGAGCTCGCATCGCTCGAAGGCATTACCGAGGAAGATGTGAAGACCATCCAGTCGATTATTTCCGAAAATCTTGATATAATAGAAGAAACGGAAGAGGAAGAGGAGTTCGAGGCCGAAGCAGAAACCGAAGCAGAAGCCGAAGCAGAGGTCGAAACTGAAGAGGAAGAGGAAGGCGAAGAGACCGAAGAAGAGGGACCGGAAGAGTATGAATGTCCCGAATGCGGTCATCCTATTAGCATAGACATGACCTCTTGTCCGAGCTGCGGAGTGGGATTGAGCTTCGAAGTAGAGGAGAACGAGGAAGAAGGCGAGGAGGCCGAAGAATCGGAAACCGCCCGGTAGAACTATAGACGAGAACGGAAAGAAGAGGAAGATAAAGGAAACATATGGCTGAAGATCAAGAGAAGAAACCCGAAAAACCAAAAGCAACTCTTATAAAGCACAAGAAGCCTGCGGAAAATAAGAGCTCCGAGGCGGCGAAGACTTCGGAGCCTTCCGAGAACCGAGCCGGCAGCGAAAAGAAACCCGAGAAGAAGAAGGTGGTCGTTGTACGGAAAAAGGCGAAGAAACCCGCAGCCAATCAGGCCTCCAAGAAGGAGACTTCAGAGGAGCAGAAGTCTCCGCAACCGGCGAAAGATGCGGAAAAAACCGCAGAAAAGAGGCCGGCTAAACAAGAAGAGCAGGTAAAGGGATCTGAAGCCAAACCTCGAGAAGAGGAATCTGCCGCCAAGAGTTCCGAAGCCAAAGCAGACGCTCAGGGAGCTCCCCAGAAACGCCGTTCCGAGCAGCAGCCTTCGGAGCCGCAGGGAAAGAAAACCGAAGCCCGCGGCGGCGGGGAGCAGCGGCGTCAACAGAGACCCCAGGGCAGAGCCGGAGGCGAACGCGGTGCTCAGGGCCGAGGCGGTACATCCGGTCGACCACAGGACAGAAGCGGAGGCCGTCAGGACTCCCGTCCCTCGGGCAGAAGCGGCGAACCGAGAAGGGGACAGCCCACTCAGGACAGAAGTCGACAGAGCGGGCCGCCGAGGGGCAAGGAAGGCGGACCGGCAGGCGGAGCACCCAAGCCGCCTACTGCCGAGCAGGAGGCGGCAAAGAAGAACGCCGGAAAGAAGTTCTATAAGAGCAAGAAGAAGGGCGGTTACTCGAAGAAAAAGGAAGAGGCCCCTGAGAAGGACTTCCAACTGAAGAAGAAGCCGCAGAAGAAGATAAACCCGGTACCCAAGGAGATAGATATCACCGAAGTAATTACGGTTTCCGAACTCGCAAAGAAGATGAACCTCAAGGCATCGGAGCTCATCGGAAAGCTGATGAACATGGGGATGATGGTGACCATCAACCAGCAGTTAGACGCCGAGACCGCAGAGCTGCTCGCCGCAGAATACGGCTGCAATGTCAAGGTGGTGAGTCTCTACGACGAGACCATCATCGAAACCGAGGAGGATTCCGAGGAGCAGCGAAAAATGCGGCCGCCGATCGTAACCGTCATGGGACACGTCGACCATGGAAAAACCAAGCTCCTCGACGCGATTCGCTCCACCGACGTGGTAACCAGCGAGCACGGTGGAATAACTCAGCACATCGGCGCCTACAAGATACGCCTCTCCGACGGTGAAATCGTCTTTCTCGACACCCCGGGACACGAAGCCTTTACCCTCATGCGTGCGAGGGGTGCACAGATCACCGACATCGTCATTTTGGTCGTCGCAGCGAATGACGGCGTAATGCCGCAGACGGTCGAGGCGATCAACCACGCAAAGGAGGCGGGTGTTCCGATTATCGTAGCGGTCAACAAGGTCGATCTTCCCGAGGCGAATATTGACAGGGTGAAGCAGCAGCTCGCCGAGTACGACTTGCTTCCCGAGAACTGGGGCGGTTCGACCCTCTTCAATGAGGTATCTGCACTCAACCACACGGGAATCGATGAGTTGCTCGAAACCATCCTGCTACAGTCGGAGATACTCGAGCTGAAGGCGAACTACGACTGCAGGGCCGAGGGGAAGGTAATCGAGTCTAAAGTCGACCACGGCCGGGGCGTCGTATCGACGGTAATCGTCGAGCGCGGTACCCTCCGCGTCGGTGATGCATTCGTCGCAGGTGTGTACTCGGGCAAGGTACGCGCGATGTTCGACGACACTGGTGAGAAGGTGGACGAGGCACCCCCCGCCACTCCGGTAGAGGTGCTCGGATTCACCGGTATACCCGATGCCGGCTCGCCGTTCCAGGTCACGGAAAACGAGAAACAGGCGCGCCAGGTCGGCTCCAAGCGGCAGGAGCTCGAGAAGCAGGGCGAGGCGCAGAACGTCAAGAAGGTTACCCTCGACAACCTCTACGACTCCATCCAGCAGGGAGAGGTGCAGGAGCTGAAGGTCATAATAAAGGGCGACGTTCACGGTTCGGTAGAGGCGCTGCAGACGGCCCTCGAAAAACTCTCCACAAAGGAGATAAAGCTCAACGTCATCCACGCGAATGCGGGCGCCATCGTGGAGAGCGATGTTCACATGGCATCCGCCTCAAACGCCATCATCGTCGGATTCCACGTACGGCCGACACCCAGCGCCCTCAACCTCGCGGATGAAGAGAAGGTGGAGATCCGCAAGTACAACGTCATCTACGAAGCGGTAGACGACATACGCAACGCCATGGAGGGAATGTTGCGCCCCGATATCAAGGAGGAGGTCATCGGAACCGTCGAGGTCCGGGACACCTTCAAGGTGCCGAAAATCGGCATGATCGCAGGCTGTTACGTGACGGACGGAAAGGTCAAGCGAAACTCTATGGTCCACGTCATCCGCGACGGTATCGAGATCCACACCGGCAAGGTAATTTCCCTCAAACGCTTCAAGGAAGATGCCCGCGAGGTTGAGGCCGGTTACGAGTGCGGTATCGGCATCGAGAACTTCAACGAAGTCAAGGTAGGAGACCAGTTCGAGGTCTTCGAGAGAAGAGAGATAGCGAAGAAGCTGCAGTAGCATGTCTGAAATACGGATAAAACGAATAGAGGCACAGTTGAGAGAGGAGATCGGCACCATGATACTCAGGGGCATCATCAAGGATCCGAGGGTACACTCCTCACTCATCATCACCGCCGTCGAAATCGCAAAGGACACGAGCACGGCTAAGGTCTTTGTGTCGAGCTACAGCGAGGAGGACCTCGCCGACGGTGTCGCCGGACTCAACCACGCCTCTGGATACATACAGTCCCGGGTGGCGAAAGTCCTCAAGACCCGCAACACACCCAAGCTCTCCTTCATAGACGACCACTCGATACGTGACGGCACCCGCGTCATAGAGAAGTTGAGGGAACTTGAACGTTGAAATCCTCTGCAGTAGTGCCTATCCCCGGAGTCGCGCTCATAGACAAACCGGAGGGGGTCACCTCCTTCGGAGCGCTCTCCGAGATAAAGAGACGCGTCGGCCACGGAAAGGTCGGCCATGCGGGAACACTCGATAAGTTTGCCACCGGCCTTCTCATCGTACTCATCGGGGCCTACACAAAACTCACCCCTTACCTCTCAGGACTCGACAAGAGCTACGAGGGGGTAATGCGATTCGGCTCGACCACTGAGACCCTCGATCCGGAGGGGGATGAGATCGGCGAGTATCCCATACCTGCACGCGAAACCATAGAAAACGGTATTTCAGCCTTTACCGGCAGTTTCGCACAGGTTCCGCCGAAATTCTCCGCAGTCCATGTAGACGGCAAGCGGGCCTACCGAAGAGCCCTGTCGGGAGAGGATATAGAGATACCCGCGCGCAGCGTGACTGTAGGCGATTTTCGCCTTCTCGCCTGGGAGCCGCCTGAGCTCCGCTTTTCGGTATCCTGTTCCAAGGGAACTTACATACGTTCACTTGCGAGGGATCTCGGTAAATACTGCGACAGCGCCGCCTACCTCACCGAGCTGAGAAGGACATCCGTCGGAGAGCTGAGTATAGAGGATGCGGTAGCCCCCGATGCATTCGATCCCGAGCACCACATGCTGTCGGATTGGAAGATTGTCGAGAATGTGCCCAACTGTCGTCCGTTGGTTATACGTGACGAGGCACGTGAACGAATCGCGAACGGAGCTCCCATAGACCGTAGAGCACTTATCGACGAGAGCGCAGAGGAGCTCGAGGGCTACCAGGGTGAGGTCGGTCTATTGGACTCCGACAGGCAGCTCCTCGCCTTCGCCACCTACGAGAGAGAGAGGTTCTCCTACCGGTTCGTCTTGCCGACCGAGAGACCGACCGAGAAACCGACCGGCAGAGAGAGAAACGCGGGAAGGAGGCCACATCCGTGAGGGTGCTCTCATGGGACGCATTTATCGGCAGCGGCCCCCTAAAGGGTGTGGATAGTGCGCTCACCATCGGAGTCTTCGACGGTATCCATCCCGGCCATACACGGCTCCTCGATGCGGTTCTCTCCTCAGGAGCCGAGGAGTCCATGGTGCTCACCTTTCGCTACAATCCGCGCCGGTTCCTCAAACCACAGCTCTTCCCGGGCGATATCATGACGATGGAGCAGAAGCTCTCTCTCCTTGATGAGATGGGTATCGATACGGTGCTACTCATTGACTTTTCCAACGATTTTAGTAAACTGACGGGGAGGGAATTTATCATGTCCATTCATCGCAACTGCAGTCTTCGACTGCTGGTGTTGGGTGACAATTTTCGTTGCGGTTACCAGGGTGCAGCGAATGCCTACGATGTGCGCGACATCCTGGCCGAAAAGGGGGTCGAGGTAGATATCGAGCCTCCGGTTACCTGGAATGGAGCAACGTTGAGTAGCACGCGCATTCGCGCCGCCATACGAGAGGGCAAAATGGAAGAGGCAAGGAAGATGTTGCACAGACCGTTTATCCTAGAGGTCACCTCCGCCCCCGTTTTGAGGAAAGAGGAAACGAGAATCGTCGAAAAGGCGAGTCTGGATCAGGTGCTGCCACCTCCGGGCAGGTACCTTGTTGATATACACACCCCTGCACGCGTGATCAATGACGAGCTCGTCGTGGGTCACGAAGAGCTCTTGTGGAGTTACCACGGAGAAGAAGAGACAAAAACCATCGAGTTTGTGAGAAAAACAGGATAAGGAGCATAAGAGATGGCATTGACCAAAGAGAAGAAGGACGAGATTGTCCGAAGCTATGGGCAGAGCGAGAAGGACACCGGTTCTACCGAGGTCCAGATAGCGCTGTTGACGGCGCGGATTCAGGAGCTCACCGACCACCTGAAGAAGTACAAGAAGGACCACAGCAGCAGACGCGGTCTGCTGAAGCTCGTCGGACATCGTAGAAATCTACTCAAATACCTCAAGCAGAAGGATCTTGAACAGTACAGAGACATTCTGAAGAAACTAAACTTAAGAAAATAAAAAGGAAAACAATTTATGGCTCACGAAGTGAGAATTCCACTTGGAGATGAAGAACTCATCCTCGAAACGGGGAAAATGGCCAAACAGGCTAATGGTGCGGTCTTTGCTCGCTACGCTGGTACGGCAATTCTTGCTACCGCTTGCTGCGGCAGCTCAGATGTCGAAGGACTCGACTACGTACCTCTCATGGTCGAGTACAACGAGAAGTACTACGCCGCCGGAAAGATTCCCGGCGGTTTTCTGAAGAGGGAGGGACGTCCTAAGGACAAAGAGATCCTGGTCAGCAGGCTGATAGACCGTCCGATGCGCCCCCTTTTCTCGAAGCAGTTCAAGAGGGATATTCAGATCGTACCGACGGTCATCTCCGCGGATCAGATAAATCCCCCCGATGTCTTAGCGATGGTCGCTTCTTCGGCGGCGGTCACCATCTCGGACATTCCCTTCGAAGGACCCATCGGCGCTCTTCGGGTTGCATCGATCAACGGCGAGATCATAGTTAATCCGACTTTTCAGCAGGTAGAGGAGAGCGAGCTCGACATTGTGGTTGCCGGAACAAAAGACGGTATTACCATGGTCGAGGGCGGTGCACATGAGGTTCCCGAGGATCTCATGCTCAAGGCCATCAAAGAGGCCGAGCCGATCATCGGCGAGATCTGTCGCGCACAAATAGAGCTCGCAGAGAAGGCGGGCAAGGAAAAACTTCCCCTCATGGAAGAGCCGGAAGGTCTGCAGAACGAGCAGGAGATACGAGACTTTGCCTATCCGAAGATGAAGGAGGCCTGTTTCGTCAAGGGCAAGATGAATCGCGGCGAGGCAATTCGACAGGCCGTATCCGAGACCAAGGAGCACTTCGCAGAGAGTATTCCGGAAGAGAAGGAGAAGTTCTTCGACCATCTCATGGAGGATATCGAGACGGAAATCGTTCGCTCCTCCATACTCGATGAGCGAAAAAGAACGGACAGCCGCGGTCCGGAGGACATCCGTCCGATTACCTGCGAGGTCGGTGTGCTCTCGCGCACCCACGGAAGCGCACTCTTTACCAGAGGCGAAACCCAGGCACTTGCCATCACCACTCTCGGAACCACGAGGGACGAGAAGATGATCGACAACATAGACGGCGAGGTGAGTTACGAGCGCTTCATGCTCCACTACAACTTTCCGCCGTTTTCAGTCGGAGAGACGGGGCGAATGGGAACCGGACGACGGGAGATAGGCCACGGTCACCTCGCACTTCGCGCCGTCGAGGCGATCCTCCCCAGCAAGGAAGATTTTCCCTACACCATTCGGATCGTCTCAGAGGTGCTCGAGTCCAACGGCTCTTCATCAATGGCGACGGTCTGCGGAAGTTCTCTCTCTCTCTTGCACGCAGGAGTGCAGATCAAAAAACCCGTTGCGGGTATCGCCATGGGGCTCATTACCGATGGCGAGAGGTCGGTCATACTCAGCGACATACTCGGCGAGGAGGACCACCTCGGCGATATGGACTTCAAGGTTGCCGGAACAGAAGACGGCATCACGGGATTCCAGATGGACATAAAGATCGCCGGAGTCAGCAGTGAGCTGATGTCACAGGCCCTCGAGCAGGCGCGTAAAGGCCGGCTCCACATCCTCGGCATCATGAACAAGACCATAGAGTTACCCCAAGAGCAGCTTTCAGAGTTCGCGCCGAAGATAGCCACGTTGAAGGTCGAAGAAGACCAGATCGGCACGGTCATCGGACCCGGCGGAAAGACCATCAAGTCGCTCAGCGAGCAGAGCGGCGCAGATGTGAACATCGACGACTTCGGCCGGGTGACCATATACGGCAAGACGAGAGAACAGGCCGAAAAGGCCGAGGATCTCGTACGTCAGCTAATAGAGGAGCCGGAACCCGGCAAGATCTACGAAGGAACGGTCAAACGGATCGTCGACTTCGGCGCCTTCGTCGAAATACTGCCCGGCAAAGAGGGTCTCTGCCACATCTCCAAACTCGCACGCCACAGGGTCGAATCCGTCGAGGATGTACTCGAGCTCGGACAGAAGATCCCTGTAAAGCTCTTGGAGGTCGATCGGATGGGACGCCTCAACCTCAGCTACATCGACGCAATTGACGGCGGCAACGATTCATCCGATTCCAAGTCGGGCGACTCCGGATCAGGTCAACGCGATTCCGGCAACAGAGGCCGCGGCGATAGAGGAGATCGCGGAGGACGAGATAGAGGCGGACGAGATCGCGGTGGGCGAGGCGACAAGAGCGGACGCGGCGGCGGTCGGCGCGACCACAAAGAACACGACAAACGGAGAGACTGAGCATGCAGAAGATGCTCGTTCACGGAAGCTTCGAGTCCGATAATGTACCTTCATACTCATCGGCCCATGCTTCCGGTGCCGACATCAGCGCGCTACTCACACAAGACGTAACGATTCCGCCGGGGGAACGGGCGACCATTCCCACCGGCATACGTCTGCAAATACCGGAGGGGTTCGAAGCGCAGGTTCGCCCCCGTTCGGGGCTCGCCCAGCGCTTCGGAGTCACCGTACTCAACAGTCCCGGCACAATAGATGCGGACTATCGGGGAGAGGTGAAAGTTATCCTCGTAAACCTCGGCTCCGAACCATTTACCATCAGCAACGGCACCAGGATCGCTCAGATGGTTTTCTCCCCGGTGATGCAGGCGGAGTTCTATCCGTCCGAGACCCTCTCCGAGACGGAAAGGGGCGATGGCGGATTCGGTTCGACCGGCACTTCCTGAGGCTTCATGGACGCACGACGTCTGAGCCGTCCTACCTTCACGACCGTCTACATCTACATAGCCCGCGAGTACCTCCTCTCATTTCTCGTCGCATTCCTCTTCTTCTTCGCTATCTTCTTCATAAACCAGCTGCTTCTCCTCGCCGAAGAGATACTCTCGAAAGACGTTGCCTTCATCGACGTGGTCTTGTTGATAATCTACTCCCTGCCGGCCATCATTACCTTCACTTTTCCCTTCTCCTCCCTTGTCGGAGCCCTAATGGCCGCCGGCCGCCTCTCGGCGGACAACGAAATTCTCGCCTTTCGCGCGGCCGGGATCTCCTACCTGCGCCTCTTTCTTCCTTTCCTCGCCGCTGGGCTGATTTTCTCCCTGTTTTCGTTTTCTGCCGGAGACTACTTTCTGCCGCGCGGGACCATCGCCTTCGGCCGCCTCTACCGTCAGATTCTCTACTCAAACCCGGCTCTCGAACTCGAACCCTACTCGGTTCACACATACGACGACACCACCATCGTGACGGGGAATGTCACACGGAGAGAGGTACAGGACATCGTGATCCTCGATACGACATCTACGGGAGAGGAGCGGGTCATTCTCGCAGAACGGGCAGAGCTCACCGAGAGCAGGGAACAGCAGGGGGTGGTAAACCTCTCGTTGTACTCGGTATCCGGACACACGGTGTCGCAGAAGAGGAAGAAGGACTACCAGTACTTCACTGCAGAGAGGATGGAATACAACATTCTCCTGCGGAGCATGAACTTCTCGGTTAGCAGCCTCTCACCCAGAGAGATGAGCAGTCTAGATGTGTGGCGAGAGATCCAAGAGAAACAAAAAAAACTCGAAGAACGGAGGGATGAGCGGCGGAGGAGAATTGCCGCCGACGAGTTCGCACTTCTGCAGGACTACCGCTCCTTCATTTCTCCTCGCTCCGACCCCATGGTTTCACAGAGGGAACAGAGAGAGCGGATTGCGACTATCGTAGAGCTGACGGAAAGGCTCGAGTCACTCGAGGCACTTCGTGAACGTCCGCTCTACGACCGATCGCTTCAGCTCCATCTTTTGGAGTTCCACAAGAAGATTGCGATTCCCTTCGGATGTCTCGCCTTCGTCTTCTTCGCCTTTCCGCTCGGGGGGATTGCGCGCCGGACCGGCCGTTCGGTCGGATTCGGCCTGGGACTGCTCTTCTCGGTTATGTATTGGGCCCTCCTCTTTGCGGGGCAGACGCTGGGGCTGAGGATGTCGCTCGATCCGGCCTTGGCGATGTGGTTGCCGAACATCCTCATCGTTACCGCCGGTGCGGTACTCTACCGTACGAGGAGCCGCGCGTGAGTACCCTCTACCGGATGCTGCTCAGGAGTTTTGTTTCCATCTTCATAGCCGCGCTCCTCTTCTTCGTGATTACAATAGAGTTGGTCGATCTCTTTTCCAACCTATGGCGCTATGTGCAGAACGAGGCGACGCTCTCTCAAATCCTCTTGGTTTCGTGGTATTATCTGCCGAAGTGTATAGGATATTCGCTCGCCCCCGCGCTCCTCTTCGCCGTATCCTACACCCTCGGATCCCTCTACGCCTCGAACGAGCTGATTGCGATTCTCGGGGTAGGTGTTTCCTTCGGAAGATTGATTCTCCCATTCCTCGTTCTCGGCCTCCTCTTCAGCGGCGGCTATTTCGTATTTCACGAGGAAGTAATCATAGCAACTTACGAGAAGAAGAACGCGCTACAGGACACGCTGCTCGGGAGGAGGAAGACCCTCAACAACCCCAACGTAACGGTTATAGGCGAGGACGGGGTCTCGGTGTATCATGCCAACTACTACAACGACGAAAAAGCGACGCTGAGCCGGCTCACCATCCTGCACAGAACGGAAGAGGGCGAGCTCATCGAGCGCATAGAGTGCGACTGGGCCGAGTACATAGCGGGGGATGAGGAGTGGGTTCTGCACAACGCGGCGGTCTATACCCCAGACCTCACCGTTCGAACAGAGGCACGGTACCGGGACGAACGTTTCGACGCCGGACCGGATTTTTTTCAGAGGAGGGACAAGGATATGGAGGCGCTGAACGTCGGAGAGGCGCGGCAGTGGCTCGAATCCCTGCGCCGCTCCGGCCGGCCCACATACCGGGCCGCCCTCACCGAGTACTACTCCCGATTCGCCTTCGCACTGACGCCCTTCATCGTCTCGCTCATTTCGTGCGGAATCGGGAACCGTCTCCGCAAGAACATAGTCCTCATGAGCCTGCTCGTCAGTCTCGTGCTCTCGGTAATGTACTACGTGGCCGATATGGTGTTGGGTCTTTTTGCAAAACAGGGTATTATCGTTCCCACCGTAGGAGCATGGGGGGCGGTACTCGTGTTTCTCGCCCTCGGAGTGGTTCTACTGCGGTTTGCGCGTACGTAACAGAGGAGTACACATGGTTTTCGAAACGAAGCATCAGGACAACAAAACGCGGGCACGGGCGGGCACACTCCACCTTCCGCACGGCCTGGTCGAAACACCGGTCTACATGCCGGTCGGCACCAACGCCACGGTAAAGGCGATCCACCACGAGACTCTCGAAGGGCTCGGCTACAAGCTCATACTCGGGAACACCTACCACCTCTTCCTCCGCCCGGGAATCGACGTAATCCGCCACTACGGAGGTCTCCATGCTTTCAGCGGGTGGGACGGAAACATCCTCACCGACAGCGGAGGGTACCAAGTCTTCTCCCTCGCACCGTTTCGTAAGATAACATCCGCCGGCATCCGGTTTCGCAGCCACATCGACGGCACGTATTACCAGCTCTCACCGGAGGACGTGGTGGATTTGCAGGTCGGTTTCGGCAGCGACGTAGCCATGTGTCTCGATGTGTGCACTCCGCCCGAGATTCCGCACAAGGAGGCGCTCGAAGCCCTCGAGTTGACCACAGAATGGGCGAAACGAAGCAAAGAACGGCGCAACGAAGCCGACGAGTCGTACCGAGGCCTCCTCTTAGGCATCACCCAGGGAAACTTCTACAAGGATCTGCGTAAACGGAGCGTCGAAGAGATACTCGAACTCGATCTGCCCGGCGTCGCCGTAGGCGGCCTTTCCGTAGGCGAGGAGTTCCCGGTGTTCGAGGACATGCTTGCCTACACCGCTCAATTTCTCCCGAAGGAGAAACCGCGCTATCTGATGGGGATCGGCACCCCCGACTACATCCTCTCTGCGGTAGAAAACGGGATAGATATGTTCGACTGCGTATTCGCCACCCGCACCGCCCGAACAGGCACGGTCTTTACTCCCGAAGGTTCCATATCCCTCAAGAAGGCACGACACGCCTACGATACCGGGCCTATACAGGAGGGGTGCAGATGCAGGGCCTGCAGCACCTACTCGAGGGGCTACATGCGCCACCTCTTCAAAACCAACGAGATACTCGGGTCCATGCTGGCAACTGAGCACAACCTGCAGTTTCTCCACGACTTCGTGGAGCATATACGGATGAGCATTCGGGAGAACCGCTTCTCAGAGTTCAAGCGGGAGTTCCTCGCCCGATTTTTCGGCAATTCGTAGCGGGAGGGGGATGGCTCGATGAGAGAGCAGAGCAGACGGCAGAGCACCATTTCTACCCTCATCGTCGCCTCGAGCACCTTCATCTCGCGCCTGCTCGGCTTCATCCGGACCGCCGTCATCACGGCGATCTTCGGTGCCACCGGTCAGGCCGATATCATCAACATCACCTTCGCCGTACCGAACAACCTGAGAAAACTCCTCGCCGAAGGGGCACTCTCCTCCGCCTTCATTCCCGTCGTCTCAGAGGCGGTCGGTGAAGAGGATGAGGGGAGAGGACGCTCCCGCATGCTGGTGCGCAACATCATCACCTTTCAGCTGATCATCATCATTCCGATCTGTCTGCTCACGATGCTCTTTGCCCGAGAGCTCATCGCACACGTCCTCACCCAGTTCAAGGACCCCGCACAGATAGAGCTCTCTGCTTCTCTCTTCAGGTTCTTCATAAACTACCTCCTCTTTATCGGGGTGAGCTCGGTGCTCATAGGGGTGCTCAACAGCCACACACGCTTCTTCGTGCCGGCGATCACCCCTATCCTCTTCTCGGTTGCGGTGATTGCATCGATTCTGATACTCCACCGTTCGCTCGGAGTCTACTCTATGGCAGTGGGGGTGCTCGTCGGCGGAGTTTCGCAGGTCGCATTCCAGCTACCCCTCTTCAAGAGGCTCGGCTACTCCCTTGCTCCACACTTCGGCTTCTCCAATCCCGACTTCAAACGGGTCATGAGGCAGTGGCTCCCCGTCCTCGCGACCTCATCGGTATTCACGATCAATCAACAGGTCGCATTCCTCCTCGCCTCAGGACTCGAGACGGGCAGCGCCTCATCGCTCTCCTACGCCCTCGTCTTCTTTCAGCTTCCGTTCGGTATCTTCTCCGCCTCTATTACCACGGTCCTCTTCCCGAAAATGAGCAGGCAGTTCAGCAGGGGCGACACCGAAGGACTACGCTCGAGTCTGCAGTACGGCATACGCTTTCTTCTCGCTCTGCTCATTCCCTCCTCGGTAGTCCTCGGTACTCTCGGAAGAGAGATCATCTCTATTGCCATTCAGCGCGGCATGTTCACTCCGGAAAATACCGTACTCACCGCCTTCGTGCTGACAGGCTACTGCTACGGCCTCTTCAGCGTAGGAGCCTTCAACTTCCTGCAGCGCTTCTTCTACTCCGCCAAGAATTACCGTCTTCCCTTCTACACCGCCGTTATCGTCGCCGCTGTGGACATAATCCTGTCCATCATCCTCAAAGAAACCCCGCTGAGGGTTGCCGGCCTCTCGATAGCCAACTCGGTCTCCTTTACCCTCGGATTCGCCATCCTTCTCGCCTCCGCTTTCCGCCTTCTCGGCGGACTCTCGTTCCGCAAGATCGGAGCGACTCTCGGCAAGGGGCTCGCCTCCTCGCTGCCGGTCTTTGCCGCGATCATGTTTCTCCAACGCCTCTTCGGCGACTACTGGCGGGAGGGATCTAGCTTCGCAGGACTCGGTCTTCTTCTGTTACAGCTTGCCGCAGCCGGCTCGATATACTACCTTATGTACAAGATCCTACGGGTCGAAATGCTCGATCAACTGACAAAGAGGAGAGGAGGAGAGAAATGAAGAGCGCCTCGTATCGTCCGTACGTTTCGGTTTTGCTCATCTTCCTGTCTCCCTTAATCTTTCTCTTCGGCCAGAATACGGCAGGAGAAGAGGCAGAAGAGAAGGATAAAGAGCAGGAGGAAAAGAAGCAGGAAGACGAGAAGATTCGAAGTCTCCGCGAGCAGCGGGAGCAGACTCTCTCCTACGGTATCGACTCGCAGGTGCTCGAGCTCATCTCCAACCTCAAGAGCGAAGAGAATACCAGGTACAACGAGGAGCTCGTAGAGCTGTTCGGAGAAACGACGAACTCTTCCATCCGAAAGGCCATCGTCGAGTTCTTCGAGAAGGTCGAGGAAGAGAGCCTTGTAGAAGAGGCGAGGAAACTGCTCGAGGAAGAGTGGGAAGATATGGACGTGCAACTCGATGTTGCACTTATCTCCTATCTCGAGACACACCAGGACGAGGAGCTAAGCTCCCTCTTTATGGAGATGAGCGAGAGTCCGAGAAGCCGTGTGGCGAACGAGGCCATTAAGGCCCTCGGAAAGGCGGATAAAGAGAAGTACACGAAGAAGTTGCGTACGATGTATGAGGAGGCGGGGGACAACCGCGCGAGAAAATCCGCCGCCCTCGAGGCTATCGGAGAGCTCGAGGCCGAGGGGGCGATCCCCCTACTCGAAAAGATCGTCCTCGACGAAGACGAGGAGAAGGGGCTGCGTTGGAAGGCCTGTGTTGCTCTGGGCAACATCGGCACCGACGAGGCTCTCGAGGTCATCATAAAAACTCTGGAGGAGAACGACCCCAGGCTCCGCCAGTTCGCCGTACAGGCCCTCGGCAAGTTCTCGGAGACCGAGGAGATACGCAAGTCGCTCATTCAAGCCCTGAAGGACAACAGCTGGCGGGTACGGGTGGAGGCCGCCCGCAGCATAGGCGAGATTGGTTCGGGAGCTGCGGTCGACATCTTGAAGTACAAGGCCGAACACGATCCGGATACCCATAACGTGCGGACGGCCGCCGTACGTGCCCTCGGAAAAATTGGGAATAACGGGGCCCACGACTTTCTGAAGGAGCTCTACGAGAGCACGAGCACTCCGCTCGAAATACGCGGAGTTGCCATAGAGATGCTGATCGAGCACGACCTCTCGGGCAGCATCGAGACGATAAAAAAGGTGATGGGCGAGGAGTGGGACGAGGATAACTCGAAGCTCCTCGACTACACCTGTAAACAGCTCTCTCGGAAAGAGGACGGTTCCCTCAAGCCCTTGTTTGCCCGCATGCTCGGTCATCCGAGCAGTCTGAACATCAAGATCTACGCCCTTCGCGGCATTCGTTTGAACGGGTTCAGCGGACTGAAAGACGAGGTGGAGAAACTCACCGGGGAAAATGTATCCCGGCCTATCCGTAAGCTCGCTCTCTCGGTGATGGAGGAACTCTAACCGCCGTCCCGCTTGGCGCACCGGTTCGGGCGACCGTTTGCATACAGTCGCTGTGGTAAGCAGAGTGCGGCTCAGACCCTGCCGAGGTATATGCGCCGGTACTCGCCGGGACTAATACCCTCGAGCTTTCTGAAGACGCTGCTGAAGTAGCTGAGAGACTCATAGCCGCTCTTGCGAGCGATCTCCGAAAGAGAGAGATCGGGCTCGGTAACCATAAAGTCTTTGCTGCGGGCAATGCGAAAGGAATTGACGTACTCGAAGGGTCTGTGGCCCATCGTCTCCTTAAAGAGGTGGCAGAGGTGTTGCGGAGAGACATCCACTATCTCGGCAAGATCGTCTATCGTAATCGTCTCGGCAAAGTGCCCTTCAATAAATCTGAAGACCGGTTCGAGGCGCGAATACTTAGTCACGACCGCCTCGGAATTGCTCAGATGTACATACTTCATCAGGGCAATGAGAAAGTCGTAGACCATCGATGAGCACTCGACTCCCTTGAGTGCAGAGTTGGAGAGCAGGTGGTGAAGCGCAATACGCATCTTTCCCACCAGCTGCTCTCCGTGCACGATAGAGTAGACCCCGGACATTCCCAGTCCTATTGTCTGCAGCACGGTGGGCATTTCCGCCCCTCCGAAGGTAAACCAGTGAACCTTCCATGGGCTGGTCACGGGAAAGTAGCGGTGGGGCACGTCGGGATAGAGGAACATCGCCTGATTTGGTCCCACCAGATGCTCCTTCTCGCCGAGATAGAGCTGCCCCTCTCCCTCCTCACACTGTATCCACTGGTAGTACGGATACCCCTTCGGACGATCGTGGGGATCCATCTCCTGATGAAAGTCTATACCCACCCCCACCAGGTAGAACGGCAGCTTCATCTCCATCTCAGTGAGCACGCCGAAGGCGAACTTACCCATTAGATGGCACGCAAATTGTTTATCCTTCTTGCAGCCCTCGCCGTCGTCGGACTG
>CAYFVU010000001.1:96461-99524 GCA_964346645.1 uncultured Spirochaetaceae bacterium
TTAGATGGCACGCAAATTGTTTATCCTTCTTGCAGCCCTCGCCGTCGTCGGACTGACCCTCGGTCTGGCCGGATGCGGACAGAAAGAAGAGGCTGCGGAAAAGGCTCCTGCTGAAGAGGAGCAGGAAGAGCAGAAGGTCGTGGTGTACAACTCCTACTGGAGCGACCCCGAACCCAAGAGAGTCGATGCCGAACTTGTAGAGCGCTTCAAAGAGGAGAACCCCGACACCAAGGTAATCCACAGCACCGTCGCGCACGAGGATTTCAAGCAGGCGATCCGCGCCTACCTGACCTCTTCGGCACCCCCCGATGTACTCACCTGGTTTGCAGGAAACAGGGCCCGTTTCTTCATAGACAAGGGACTGATCATGGACATCAGCGACGTCTGGGAAGAGGCAGGCTGGAACGAGAGCTACTCCAAGGGGTTCCGCGCGATGAGCAGCGTCGACGACAAGCAGTACTTTCTTCCCGGTAACTGGTACTGGTGGGCGATCTACTACGACACCCGAGTGTTCGACGAGTACGACATCGAGATCCCCGAGACCTGGGACGAGTTGATGGCCGTCTGCGAAAAACTCAAGAGCAACGGCGTTACTCCCTTCACCGTAGGCACAAAGTACCGCTGGACCGCAGCGGCCTGGTTCGACTACCTCAACATGAGGGTGAACGGGCCGGAGTTTCACATCAACCTGATGCTCGGCAAGGAGAGCTACACAGACGAGCGGGTGAAGACCGTGCTCAACGACTACTGGAAGCCCCTTATCGAGAAGGACTACTTTATCGACAGTCCCGCCAGCTACGCATGGGCCGAGGCCATCCCCTTCATGACCGACGGCAAGGCCGCCATGTACCTGATGGGTGATTTTATCCGCGATTCCTATCCCGAAGAGGATCTCGAATACCTCGACTTCTTCCGCTTCCCGATCATCGATCCCTCTGTCCCCGTAGGCGAGGATGCACCTACCGACGGCTACTTCATCCCGAAGAACAGCCAGAATCCCGAGTTGGCGAAGAAGATGCTCAAGTTCTTCGGTTCCAAGGAGACCCAGGAGTACATCGCCAAGGAGCTCGGCCGACTGGTAACCAACAACGAGGTTGATACCTCTGTCTACAACGAGAACCAGATGAAGGGACGCGAGATCGTGAACAACGCCGACTACGTTGCCCAGTTCTACGACCGCGACACCACTCCCGAGATGGCAGACACCGGTATGAACGGCTTCATGGAGTTCTGGCAGGATCCGAGTAAGACCGACGAGGTACTACAGAAACTCGAGAAGAAGCGTACTCAGCTGTTCGAAAACAACGAATAGTTTCCGTGAAATGATATATCTGAACCGGCGGGACGGCTAAGAGCCGTCTCCCGCCGGTTCGTCCAAACACACGTGCACACACGCGAAAGGAGGAACCCATGTTCGATTCACGGATCCGCTATAAGCTGACCCCCTATGCGTTTCTCGCCCTTCCGGTCGCCATATACCTGCTATGGATCATCGGTCCGACCATCTACAGCTTCTACCTCAGCCTGACGAAGTGGGACGGATTATCGGCTCCGCAGTTCGTCGGTTTCCGAAACTACGAGTACCTGTTTCAAGACGAGGTCTTCTTCATCAGCCTTTCGAATAACATAGAGTGGATTATCCTGTTCATGACCATTCCCATCGTACTAGGACTCACGCTGGCAATGGTTCTCAACAAGGATGTTCCCGGAGCAAAGGGCTACAAGACCGCATTCTTCATGCCGATGGTCCTCTCTCTCGTCGTCTGCGGACTGGTCTGGTCCTGGCTCTACAGCCCTCACAGCGGTCTTATAAACCAGGTACTCAGGAAGGTCGGCCTAGATGCTTTGGCAACTGGTTGGCTCAGCAATCCGAAGGTGGTAATGGAGGCGGTGATCGCCGTCGCTGTGTGGCGTCAGGTCGGCTATGTGATGGTACTCTACCTCGCAGGCTTGCAGAGCGTCGACAAGAACCTCGTCGATGCCTCCGAGGTTGACGGGGCGAGTGCCGTACAGCGATTCTTCCACGTCATACTCCCGCAGCTCGCTCCCGTCACGGTCATCGTCATCGTCATCAGCATCATAGACTCGGTCCGCGCCTTCGACCTCGTCTCCGTCATGACACGGGGCGGCCCCTATAACCAGTCGAGTGTGCTGGCGAACTACATGTACATCGAGGCCTTCAACAACTACCGGATGGGCTACGGCGCCGCGATTGCGGTGATCATATTCTTTATTGCTTTCTTGTTCATCGCCTTCTATCTTTCCCACATCGCCAAGGAGGAGCGAAATGGCTAGGAAATCGAATATACCCCGCTGGGCACAGTACCTCCTCTACCTCTTTCTCTTCATAGTTACGCTTGTCTGGATGGTCCCGATTATAGTGGCAATTGTTACCAGTATGCGTACCAATGCCGACATTATGAGCCACGGATTCTTGGCACTGCCCGACAAGATCAACCTCATGAGCTATATAGAGGCTTGGCAACGGGGAGGACTCCACAATTATCTACCGAACAGCTTCATCATCACCATTCCATCCCTCGTACTGACGTTGCTCCTCTCGTCGCTCAGCGCCTACGCCCTTGCACGTTTCAGGTTCAAGGGTAACTTGGCCCTCTACTTCATGTTCGTCGGCGGAACGATGATTCCCTTTCAGATCCTGCTGCTCCCGGTATTTCAACTCTCCGATTGGATGGGCATATACAATACCTACTTCGCCCTCATCGCTATCCACACCGCCTTTCAGCTCGGCTTCTGCACCTTCGTTCTGCGCAACTACATGATGACGGTGCCGATACAGATACTCGAATCGGCCCGGATGGACGGCTGCACCGAGCTCGGCATCTGGTCACGTATCATGATACCGCTTACGCTGCCGGCCTTCGCCGCCGTGGCGACGCTGGAGTTCACCTGGATATTCAATGACTACATATGGCCGCTGGTCCTCATCAGGACCGCCGAGAAGATGCCGGTTACCTCCGGTCTCGCGATTCTCCAGGGACAGTACGTGCAGGACTGGACGGTCATCATTTCGGGAGCGCTCTTCGCAACGGTTCCCACGCT
>CAYFVU010000001.1:99624-103318 GCA_964346645.1 uncultured Spirochaetaceae bacterium
GATCGTCGGCTGGCCCTGGCGCTTTCTCAAGACCAACGTGAAGGACTACAAGATGAGCGAGCTCTTCGGGCCGCTCCACCAGTCGCTCCCCTCCGAAATGCCGGTGCTGACCGCCCACATGTGGAACTGCATGGGCGCGGTCGCCGGCGGAATGACGAATGTGGTAGACATGATGTTCGACAACTGGCCGATGGCCTTCCAGCTGACCGAGGGGGCAAAGCACGCAGTGCAGACTCCCTCCGGATACTACGGATTCAGAACCATGCGCAGCTTCGACGAGACAGGCAAGGTGATGCATTCCGTCTCCTCCGATGCAATTCACTACACCGGACACCACGTCGACCACGAGATCGTGGAAAACATCGAGGAGGACTGTAAACGCCGCCTCAGGCGCCTCTATTCCGGGGAACCGCGGCGCTTTCTCATGACCATGGGCGGCGCCGGGGCACAACGGGAGCTCTTCAAGGCCGTAATCGAGCACTGCATCCCCCTCATGAAAAGTGGAAAGCTCTCTCTCTTCGTGAATCTCGGCGACCACAGGGACAACTGGGAGTGGCTCGAACGGGTCTTTTCGAGCGACTCGGATTACCGGGAGCTGTTAAAGACCCACTTCGACTGGGAGAATACCCGGAATTTTGCCGACGAGATTCGAGACGGTGTCTCGGAGGGTCTCCACGTCTTTCTCTACGAGAACATATTCCACGCCGTCTACGCTACCAACTATCTCATGCGCGTAGCGGATGTGATGATCACGAAGCCGAGCGAGCTCGCCTTCTATCCCGTACCGAAGATATTCAACGAAAGGGTAGGTGGCCACGAGTTTTGGGGAGCCGTCCGCGGCGCAGAGATCGGCGACGGCACGGTGGAGACGCGTACTCCCGAACACACCACGCAGGCAATAGATCTCATGACCGAGGAGAACGACCTGTTCGAGATGTACTGTGACAGGATCGTGGAGAATAAAAGGGCGGGAATATACGACGGCGCCTACAAGAGCGTGGAATTAGCGACGGGGAAGAAATTCGAGAGGATATGAGCGGCCGTACTATTTCTCTTTATCCGTATCTTCCGGCTCTTTTTCTTCCTGCGTCTCGTATATCCCCAGGCGCGCAGCCCGCTCCCTCCAGCGCTTACGGGCGAGTTTTCTCCGATTTGCCACAGTGTCCTCCTCATCGACGATGTCCATGCCGATAATCGTCTCGACTATGTCCTCTACCGTGGCAACCCCGGAGAAACCACCGTACTCGTTTATGAGGACGGCCATCTGCTCCTGCCGACTCAGCATCTTCTCGAAGAGATCACTGATCCGCACGAGGTCCGGTACGGCGAGAGCTTCCCGTTTTACGCGGGAAATCGGGGTCTTTCTCTCTCCCTTTGCATACCGTTCCATCAGGTCGTCGCGCAGCACGTAACCGGTCACCTCGTCCGTCGATTTTCCATACACGGGAAATCGGGCGAGGGAGGATGAGTTCGGATCATCGATAACCTCCTGCACGGTGTCGCTCTCCGAAAAAGCTACCACGACGGGCCGAGGCGTCATGATGTCCTGTCCCTTGAGGGAATCGAGCCGCACCAGATTTTTTACGATGCGAGACTGCTGCTCCCGGATCTCACCTTCCTCCACACCTATGTCCGCGTAGGCACTCAACTCGTGTCGATGGAACATGCGTTGACGTCTCTTCCCCGATACGATGAGTGTTATCCCCTGCGCAAGCACCACAAGAGGGTAGAGAAGGGGAATGAGTATTCTGAGCGTACCTGCAGCCCACGGAGCGAGGGCGCGCCAGAAGGTTGCACCAATGGTCTTCGGGATGATCTCCGAAAACACGAGTATGCAGAGGGTGAGGACAATCGAAGTAGCCGTAACATAGGCCTGGCCGAATACGACCTGTGCCTGGGCGCCTACCCCTGCGGCTCCCACTGTGTGTGCGATGGTATTGAGGCTGAGGATGGCTGAGAGAGGCCGATCTATGTCCTCCTTCTGTCGCCTGAGTTGGCTCCCTATGCCCGCCCTGCGAGATTCCAAATCGGCAACATATGCCGGAGTTACACTCAGCAGAACTGCCTCGAGTATGGAACAGAGAAAGGAGACACCTATGGCCAACAGGAGGTAGATGATAAGCAACGTCATACCGTATAGCATAGCACGCATAAGCGATGTTTGTAACCGAAAGCGGAACTCTCCCTACGCGTACCGATCTATTGTGTTTTTTCGGGTGGTGTTGCTTTGCCTATCGCCACTTTCTGTAAATACAGTCTCCCCGTTTCCGCTTTTCTCGCCCTCTTCCATTCGCTCCTCTCTCAGTTCATCCCTTGCCTCTTGCTCCATGCGGTACGCCTTTGCTGCAACCCTGAGGTCCGCCGCTGAGGAATCTCCTACAGCGATAGCTGCGAGATGGATCCTCTGTGCCTTGTCTATGGTCGCCCGGGGATTGCCGTGGACCGGTTCCAAATCCACTGCAATAGAACCGCCTACGGCAAATCTTTGGCCGTTCGGTCCGGTTATGTATGAGTACTGAATGCCGGAAGCTGCGAGTCCGCCGAGAACCGCGAGGTGACGCTTTTCATGTGTCTTTACTTTGGTGTCGGCTCCTCTCAACTTGCCGAGGGCACGTTCACGGGCGGCCGATGCGGCGAGTCGCCTGTGAATAGCCGTATCCTCTGATTTCTCTCTTGCTACAGCCCTGTTCCTCGAGCTGTGCCGTCTCTCCTCTGCACGGTCTCCTCTCGAGGCAGTAATCCTGTACGATCTCAGAGCCCTGTTTAGCTTCGTCAAGGCTCCGTCACGGGAAGCAGATTGTGCCGCATGCGGTTGGTCGGAAGAAACTGGTACCATATCTCTTCTTTAAATATATCGCTATTCGCAGCAAATCGCCAATAGTAAATACTCGTACCAGCAATTCCTATACTCGTACGCAGTCTATTGCGCCCGGAACGCACTTTCTCTATGGTTGTCAGAGAACAGACCAATTTTCGGACTCTACTGGAGAAACGAATATGAATGATTTGTATAACGGCGTACGCACTTTTCACCGGACAAAAGCAATCGAGAAAGGCCTGCTGTATGATGAACTCACCTTGGGGCAGTCTCCCCACACGCTCTTCATCACCTGCTCCGATAGTCGTGTCGTGCCTCACCACCTCACCTCGAGCCAAGCAGGAGAACTCTTCGTGCTGCGTAACGTGGCAAACACCGTCCCGCCCTTCGAACGTGCGTATGAGGAGTCTTCTGCTGCATCGGCCGTTGAGTATGCGGTCAAGGCCCTCACAGTGCGGCATATCGTCGTCTGCGGGCATTCGAACTGCGGCGGCTGCAAAGCTCTTTTTTCAGCTGACACAGTCGCTGACTTTCCTCTTACCAATGACTGGCTCGTACAGCTATACCCGCTAAAGGAAATGTTCGCTTCCGAAGGCGAGAGGCGAGAAATTGACGGCAACCAACAGTCTTACAGTGATAATTCCGTTGAAATCGACATAGCACGCCGGGTAGAACAGCAGAACATTTTGCTTCAGCTCGAACGTCTCCGCGGATATCCTTTCGTAGAGGAAGCAATCGAGAATGATGGGCTTGAGCTCCACGGCTGGTACTTCGATATAGGGGAGAAACGTGTCCTCTACTATGATGAGAGTACAGACGTCTTCCGTGCGATAGAATAAGAACGCAACCGGCAAAGTGGGTGAAACAGCAATTCCT
>CAYFVU010000002.1:0-4629 GCA_964346645.1 uncultured Spirochaetaceae bacterium
GAGGGGTGTGCATGAGAGTGCCTCCTTGAAATAGGCTGTACTCTCTCCTAGCGGGAAACCCCTCCCTCTGCTTTCAACATCCCCAGGATTTGAACCACCGATTTTCTCTTGCCATACCGGTGCAGATATATTAGTTTTTCTATATGAGAAATTTTAGAACCCTTACATGGCTTATAGTGCTCGTTGTGCTGCTCTTTGCGCCCGTTCCGCTCATGTCGCAGGAGGCAAACAAAGAGGCTATGGAAAACCTTTCGGAATCCCAGAAAAAACTCTACGAGGCAGGCTTCGGGGTCCCGAAAAATCCGACAGAGGCTCCAGATTTTTCACTCGAGGATCTGGAGGGCAATTCCGTGACGCTTAGCGACCTCGAGGGGAAGGTAGTGCTGCTGAATCTGTGGGCCACTTGGTGTCCGCCATGCAGGAGGGAGATGCCCTCCATGCAGAAACTCTACGAGGATCTTCCGCGAAGCAGTTTCACCATACTCGCCGTGGCCTCCCCCAACTCGGCCCGCGAGTCCCTCGAGAAGATCAGGGAGCACATAGATGAGAATGACTATACCTTCCCGGTACTGCTCGACGAGAACATGGAGGTCAACAGCACCTACGGCACGGGAAGCATTCCCACCAGCTGGATCATCGGTCCCGAGGGAAGGCTCCAGGCCAGACTCGTCGGCGCTCGAGATTGGACCGAAGAGGGTATCGTCTCGGCATTAGAGATGATGATGCAGTAGCCCATAGCCGATGATACAACACATAACACAGGTACCCACAGCACACAGCCTCTTCCGCATCTTTTTCGGCCTGGTGGCCGCGCACCTCCTTGCATTCTCCGCCCTCCCGGCCTTTGGACAGATCGAGGGTTTGGAGATGGACGAGCCAACCGCCGGCGGACCTCCGCCCGCGACCGTGGAAATAGCCTCTTCGATCGAAGAGCCGATTGTCGTGTACGCCGACCGTACGACCGAAATAGAGGTCCGCTACGACTTTCCCGATGGCTTCCACCAGACGAAGCAGGAGGATATGTTCACCGTCTCCGTTCCCGCCGCCTCGCCGGTGCGCATAGAGTCGATACGCTATCCGACGGGGGTCGAGGAGGAGGGCCTCATCAACTACTACGGCGAGGCAACCCTCGAGCTGAGTCTGCGCGCCTCCCCTGATGTGCGTCCCGGCGAGTACCGCATTCCCGTGACCGCCTCATACCAGCTCTGCGACGAGGCCGGCACCTGCTTCTTCCCCCAGGAGGAGAACGGCGAGCTCCTCGTTCGCGTGGTGGCGAGTTCGGGCGAGTCCGGATCGGAATCGGGTTCAACAGCCGGGGGCGCCCCTTCTACAGGGGGCGGTTCGGCAGGAACAGGGGGCGGTTCGGCAGGAACCTCCGCGGGGGGCGGAATCTCACCCATAGTCCTGCTGCGCTACCTCTTCTTCGCCTTCATCGGCGGTATTCTCCTGAACGTGATGCCCTGTGTCCTTCCCGTCCTCTCCATCCGAGCCCTCAACCTGGTCAAACAGAGCAAGAACAACCATAGAGAGATCTTCATCGGCTCTCTCCTCTACTCGGCGGGGATAATCCTCTCTCTCACCGCCCTCGCCGCAGTGGTGACGGTGCTGAAGTTCTCCGGCGAACTCGTGGGCTGGGGTTTCCAGTTCCAGAATCCCGGATTCGTGGTCTTTCTCTCCGCGGTGGTCTTCGTATTTGCCCTCTCGCTCTTCGACGTATACATATTCCAGGCCCCGACGATGGGAGGGGCGGTACAGCGTGCCGGTGAGAAAGGCTATCTCGGCTCATTCTTCAACGGCATCATCGCGGTCCTTCTCGCGACCCCCTGCACCGCACCCCTTCTCGGAACCGCCCTCGGTTTCGCCTTCTCTCAGCCTCCGCTCGTCATCTTCGGCATGTTCATTCTCGTCGGTCTCGGCTTCGCACTCCCCTTTCTGTTGATCGGCATTTGGCCGTCGACGATACAGCGCCTCCCGAAGCCGGGTGCCTGGATGAACACCTTCAAGGAGCTGATGGGCTTCGTGCTCCTCGCCACCGTACTCTACCTCCTGACGATCCTGCAGCACCAGCTCTCGACGGCGGGGCTTCTCAGAGTCATCACCTTTCTTCTATTCCTCGGATTTCTCCTCTGGATCTACGGAAAGGCCTCGAAGCCTTCGTCGAGTCGAAAAAGAAAGTGGATTATTCTGGGAATCTTTATTATACTGACCGTGTCGGCCGCGGACCGGATTCTCGTGCTGGAGCCCCCAACACAAGAGGAGACGGCTGCGTCGTTGCGAGAGGGATGGGAGACCTTCGAGCCCGAGAGGCTCGAGGAGTACAGAGACGAGGGAAAGCCGGTTTTCGTGGTCTTCTCCGCGAAGTGGTGCACCGTCTGCACATTGAACGATAAGACGGTCCTCCACACCGAAGCGGCGGACTCACTCTTCGAAGAGCGGAACATTCAGGTGCTCTACGGTGACTTCACCAATGAGGATCCGCTGATAGAGGAGTGGATCAGATCTTACGGGAGGGCCGGAGTCCCCGTCTACGCCTACTATCCGCCGGACGGCGAATCATACGAGCTGCTGCCTGAGGTGCTCACCCAGGACCTGCTGAAAAAACGCCTTCGGTAAGCCCCTCTCCAGTTGCAACAGGAGGAGTGAATGGAAGGTTTAGACACGATCCCGAAGAGGATACGCTACGTAGCCGGCCAGTACCCCGAGTACACGGCTCAGATGTACAAGGACTCGAGCGGCGAGTTCCAGGAGACGAGTTTCAAAGATCTCTACCACACGGTTTCCGAGTTCGCCTGTGGGCTGCATGAACTGAATGTCGAAAGGGGCGATCACGTCGGCATCATCTCGGACAACAGGAGGGAGTGGCTCATTACCGATCTCGCGCTTCTCGGACTCGGCGCAATCGACGTCCCGCGCGGTTCCGATTCCATGCCGGAGGAGATATCCTTCATTCTGCGCCATGCCGACTGCTCCCTCAGCTTCGCCGAGAACGCCGCGCAGGCGGAGAAGATCCTCTCGAAGAAGGATGATCTGCCGCAATTGAAGAGGATCATTCTCTACGACGCCTCCCGCGAGGTCGATGCAGAGGCCGCCGAGGGGGTAGAGATACTCCGCTTCGAGGACGTGCTGAACAGCGGCGCGGAGTTCTGCAGGGACAACGAGGACTTCTACGACTCCCAGGTAGATCAGGGTAACGAGGACGACTTAGCGACCCTCATCTACACCTCGGGCACCACGGGCGAGCCGAAGGGGGTCATGCTCAAACACCGCAGCTTCATCTTCCAGATCGACCGTATATACGACCACGTCGAGTTCAAACCGGGCCACAAGCTCCTGAGCGTGCTGCCGGTCTGGCACTCCTTCGAACGGGCGGTGGAGTACATCGTCTTGAACATCGGCGGCGCCCTCGCCTATTCGAAGCCGATAGGCTCTATCATGCTGCCGGATATGCAAAAGGTAAAACCCCAGTGGCTCACCTCGGTTCCCAGGATATGGGAGGGAGTCCGCGGGGCGATCTACCAGAACATGAAAAAGGAGAGCCCGTTGAAACGCGGCATGTTCAACTTCTTCGTGGCGGCCGGAGAGCTCTTCGCCACCTTCCTCAACATGTGGAACGGTCGGCTGCCCGAGTTCACCAAGCGCTCGAAGATCTTCGACAAGGTTCTCTCCATCATTCCCCTCCTCCTCCTCTCGCCGTTCCGGCTCCTCGGGAACCTCTTGGTATTCGGCAAGCTGAAGAATAAGCTCGGCGGCAAGTTCATCGCGGGTATCAGCGGGGGCGGCGCCCTGCCTCCCTATGTCGACCGCTTCTTTCAAGCGGCGGGTATAATGCTACTCGAGGGCTATGGCCTCACCGAAACGGGACCCGTGCTTTCGGTGAGAAAGCAGCAGCACCCGGTCATCGGCACGGTCGGTCCGCTCCTCGAGGACATCGAACACCGCGTCGTAGACCAGAACGGCGTCATCCTCCCGCCGGGAAAGAAGGGAACGCTCTACGTGAAGAGCCCGCAGATCATGGAGGGCTACTACAAGAGGCCCGACCTCACCGAGCAGGTGCTCAACGATGGCTGGCTGAACACCGGCGACATCGCGGTCTTCACCGTACACGGCGAGTTCAGAATTCTCGGGAGGTCCAAGGAGACGATCGTGCTGCTCGGCGGAGAGAACATCGAACCGGTTCCCATCGAGGACAAGCTGAACGCCTCTGAGGTGATACTGCAGTCGATGGTCGTCGGACAGGACCAGAAGTTCCTCGCCGCCCTCATCGTGCCGGACATGAGCAAGCTCGAGGAGTACGCGATCAAGATGGGCATAAACTACGTGCAGAACGAGGAGCTCCTCTCCAACCCGGAAATTGAGGAGTATGTGCACGACGAGATCCAATCCCTCGTCAACACCAAGAACGGCTTCAAGCACTTCGAAGGCATCTACCGCTTCACCTTGCTTCCTTCGCAGTTCGAGGTGGGTCGAGAGCTGACGCACACGATGAAGATAAGGCGCGAGAAGGTCTATCAGCTCTACCACCGCGAAATAGAGAAGTTGTTCAGGTAGACGTGAGGCTCTTTCGAAACGATCTCGAGGCGATCTTCGTGAGGAGGCATAACCGCTTTCTCGTCGAGGTGAGAGAGGACG
>CAYFVU010000002.1:4729-62039 GCA_964346645.1 uncultured Spirochaetaceae bacterium
GGTGAGAGAGGACGGGGAGCGGGATACCGGAGGTGGAGCGGGCCGGAGGCTACTCGCCCACCTGGCAAACTCCGGCAAGCTCGCCGAGCTCCTCGTGCCCGGCACGCCTTTAATTCTCGAGCACGCCCAAAGGAAGCCTGCGAACAGGGTGAGGCCGAAGAGAAAGACCGAATGGACCGCCGTTGCGGTGCGATACAAGGGGAAGATCATCCCCCTCGTTTCGGTGAGGGCGAACAGCGCCGCCGAAGAGCTGCTCATCCCCCGCCTCTTTCCCTCGGCGCAGGAGATCCGCTCGGAATACAGCGAAGGCGGGAGCCGTTTCGACTTCTTTATCCGAGACGAGGCGGGCGAGCACTACATCGAAGTGAAGAGCTGCACCCTCTGCGAGGAGGGACGCGCCATGTTTCCCGACGCCCCCACCGATCGGGGCAAGCGCCACGTGGAGCATCTCGCCGAACTCGCAGGCAGCCCCGGCACGCACGGCCACCTCCTCTTCGTGCTCCACCACGAGGATGCAACACACTTCAGCCCGCACATCCACACCGATCCCGCCTTTTCCCTCGCGCTGGCGGAAGCTGCGCAGAAGATACACATCCGCGCCATCTCGCTGCGCTGTGGATCCGACGGAGAGGGCGGAATCGCATCCGCCGATCTGCCGATAGACCTATCACCGGTAGCACACGTACGTGCGGATCGGGGTGCATATCTCCTGATCCTTCGATTCGATGCGGAGAGACGAGTAGAGGTAGGGGCCCTCGGAGGGCTCGATCTGCGGAGAGGATACTATGTGTATGCGGGTTCTGCGAGAGGCGGCCTCGCCCGGCGTGTTGCACGGCATCTGCGCCGGGGCAAACGGAAGCTGCGGTGGCACATCGACTATCTGACCGAATCCTCGGAAAAAACCGAGGCGTATCCCGTCTACAACGGGGGCGACATAGAGTGCGAGATGGCCGCCGGGCTCGAGGAGATAGGGGGCGAGGCGGTAGCGGGTTTCGGCTCGAGTGACTGTGCCTGCGGCTCACACCTCTTCCGCTTTTCCACATACCCGCGACATCTCCGCAGCTTCAACGACCTGCTGCTCCACTATCGCCACTACATCAGAGGTTGAGGTATACGGCGGCAAGTCCCGCGAAGAGTGTCCCGAGTATGAGCAGAATGAGGAAGAAGGCCCAGGAGGGAAGCCCCTCGCTCTTCTTCTGCCGGCTCTGATACGACGGGGGCCCAGCACCCCTCGTGCCTCCCCCCTTCAAAGAGTCCTGCGGCGCTACCTGCCCTGGAGAGGACTGGAGCTGCGACTCGGCGAGATAGCCACAGGAGGGACATCCCTCTACAAAGTGTATCGCCTTGGCAGTGTGACCGCAGCGCGGGCATTTGACCGCGTAGAAGGGCATACCGCAGTGCGGACAGGTATCTACATCCGCGGGAACCTCCTTTCCGCAGGTCTCGCAGTAGAACTTCGGCGCCTCCTTCCCTTTCCGGGCTGCGACCTTTCCTCTTCCCTTGTTTCGCCTCATTACCTCGCCTCTTCGCCCGAACGTTTATTTCCGGTGCAAACCCAGAATTGTGAGATCGTCGAACTGCTCGTCTTCCCGCAAGTGGCTGAAGACCTTGTACTGGCTCCCCTCCTCGGTCGGCACTTCGTTTTCGAAATAGCTCTCGTACAGAAGAAAATGCTCCCGGAGGAAGTCGTTGATAACCGTGTCCACCTCTATCAGATCCCTCTCCCCCGCGCTCGGGTCGGGATATATGCGGTATATCTTTTCGACCGATATGAGAGCGATGATCGCATCCTCAATGGTCCCCTCGCAGCTACTGAAATCGAACTCCAGCTCCTCGTCGCCTAGCGGATTGTGGTACTTGGTCAGGCGGTAACGGCCCCTCGAAAAAACCGCATTGGCTATTTCGTATATACGGTCGTTGGTGAACTCCTCGAAGTTCTGTCCGGGGTTGTGGGTTCCGCCGTGCAGCTCGTTCTCGCCGAGCTCCTCTTTGCAGGTGGTTATCTGAAAGTTCTCGTCGCGGAAGTGGCGCTGCGCCTCCTCAATGCCGTCGGTGTAGAAGAGGATGGCGTCGCCCCGTTTGAGCATGTGGGGCTCCTTCACGAATCCTCCGCCCATCTCGATCGTGTCGTTGTCCATGACCCCTGCGGCGGGTGCGCCCTGCAACCGCTTCAACTCCATCCGGCGTTTTTCCTTGTTGTATATGTGCACGATTGTGTCTCCCGCATTCGAAAAAACGGTTGCCCCTGTTTTCGCGTTCACCAGCGCAACCACGAGGGCAGCGAATCTCCCCTTGAAGCCACGCGCCTGCACGAGGCGGTTGATGCTGTAGATCAATTTGGAGATGTCGGGATCCTCCTTCTTACTTTCGCTCTCCATGAAGTCGTTGAGGAAGTTGTGGAAAACCGTGGCAACCTCGACCATGATGAGCGATGCAGGTACTCCTTTGCCCGCCACGTCGCACTTGATGATAGCGTAGCGGTCCTCCGCGTATTCGATGTAGTCGAAGTAGTCCCCCGATACGCCCTTAGCCCCCTCGTAATAGCCGAAGAGATCGATATGTTCGGTGGTCTTCTTTCCGGTGGTAAGCTGTACCTCGCCCTTCTGTTCGAGGGGGATGAAGCGCTTCTGTGTCTCCTTACCGAAGATGAGGTCCTTTCTCGCCGCCTCGGCCTTTACCAGACCGTCGGTCATATCGTTTATGGTGTCGGCGAGTATGGAGATCTCATCTCTTGATTTCACCTGTATTCGCTCCTCGAATTTCGACATGTCGTCGGTATCTCGGATCTTTTCGACCCCAGAGACCAGCTTTCTGATGGGAATGATGATGATGTTAGCCAGGATGATCGCCCCGATGATGCCGATGAAGACCGCACCTAGTGCGACAAGAGCGGTCTGTTTGATGAGGGTGTCCCGGGAGTCGATAATCTCCGCTCGAATACGAGTGGTCGAGATGCCGAGCCGCACCAATCCGTGATAGTATTCGCCCTCCTTGCTCGAGTCCTGGTAGACGATAGGTTTGTAGAAGATGTACTCGGTCGGACCGGTGAGCACCTCCGAGGCGGAGAACTCCGGCACTCTTCCGATCACATCGCCTATTTTGGCCAGCTCGTCCTCGATCTGCCGGCTCAGTCGGGTGATCTCGTCCTGCAGCTCCCTCAAGAGTTGCGCAGTCTCCTGACTATCCGTACGTACGAGCTCCTGCGCAGCCTCCTGAGCCTGCTGCTGCAGCGCAGACAGCCTGTCCGAGAGTGCACCTACCTCCTCCCGTGCTTCTCGGTTTATTTGCTGCCGCAGATCCGGGATCAATTCGCTTATCTTGTCCTCTATCCGCACAGCGCCTCGTTCGAACAGTATCTCGCCCTCGGAACTCTCCTCGTAGCCCTCTTCTCTGAGTATCTTCTCATCGATATCCGGATTGTTGGAAGCCCAGAGATAGTCGTATGTACCGGTATCCTCGACCTGGGCGTCGCTCGCCGGAGGACCGGTGATCGTGACGAATTCCGCATCTTCGGCCGCCTCCACCTGTTGAGGCAGCCGTCCGAGCTCGATGGTGTTCTCCTCGGGCAATAACTGCTGAGCACCCGTATTGATGCTCTCGATGAGCACCTGCGTGCTCTCCTGCAGCCCGCGGGTGAGATTTCTCTGCTGAGTCTGTATCATGTATCTGCCGAGCGGCAGGGATACGAGAATCACGATTATCAATACCAGAAAGGTTACCAAAAGAGCGAATTTTATTCTCAGCCCGCCTCTCTGTTTTTTCATGGTCTTCAACCTCTCTCTCTTTTTTTCGGAAGGAAGCGCGGTGTTGTGTACGAGGGCCTTTACCTCCATCTGCAGGTCGTAGCCCTCCTTCGCCACCGACGACAGTTTATACACGGTGAACACGAGGAGCACTACCAGCAGCAGAATTACGGTGAAGAAGGCGATGTCGCCCATCGAGAGGAGCAGGGTGTCGGTGCGCACCAACTTCTCCTTCTCTCCGCTTATTAATCGAAAGTCTCCGAACTTGACGGTACCCGTCGACTCGAAGCTGAGGCGGTAACCGGTAAAGTAGACTCCTCTCTCCGGATGGATCAGTCCCACACGGTAGGATCCCTCGGAGATGTCCTGTATGGTCGGTCCCTCGATGTAGCGGTCCGACTGCACGTCGAAGGTACCGGCCTCTGCGGGAAAGACGAAGTCATATGGCTCCTCTCCGTCTTCGTCGAGCATAACCTCTGTGATGGAGCCTCCGACCGAGAAGCCACGTCCGTAGATCTTCATGTGGTATCTGTTGAGCTGGTCTTGCTCCATGTTGATGCGGGTAATGTAGGTAACCGGAATGTAGTTGTTGAGCCGGAAGTAGTAGGTTTCGGAGGGGCCGATGTTCCCCACTGTATCGACGGGGCTCACCGTCAGCGCCCACAGGCCGTTGTCCATGTTGTAGAAGGAGAAGCTGTTCTCTTGGACCCTGATCCGCTGCGGCGGCTCTTTGATCGTGAAGGCATCGAGAGATCCTTCGTAATTCTGCCCTGCGAGGTACTGAAGCCGATAGGTGTAACCGGATATCTCTTCCTTCTCCGGTGGCTCCCAGCCGATTGTGGCGGTGTTGCTCGGAAAGAAACCCCGTTCGTTCGTCTCGTGCTCGGCGAACTCGATAGACGGCGGAGGCGTGGTGTCCCGTTGGAATTCCACCGTTGATGGTTTCGACCAGTTGCCCGCGTAGTCTCTGGCGATTACGTGGAAGTACCACTGACCGTCCTGCTCTACCTCTGCGCGGGCAACACGCTCCTGCTGCCGGAGGATCTGCATCGTGCGCGGCGGACTCCCCTCCGGATCGCGGTCTACGGAGTAGTTGAACCCGGCGATTCCCGAGGAATCCTGCGGGAGGTTCCAGCGTATGCGGAACACATCCTGCCTCGCCTTGCCCCCGGAGGGGAAGTTGAGCGGCGTGATGCTCGGAGGGGTAACGCTGCGGTCGGGATCGAGCTTGACCAAGCGGGTACGATCCCGAAAGGTGTTCTCCCATATCAGGTGGAGATTGCCGAGAAAGGGGAGCGTCTGTGCGAAGGTGCTGCTGCCGGACATGATGCTCACATCCTGATCCTGCCACGCAATACCCTCGCGGTAAGCGATGAATATTCGGTTGTCTCCCTTTCTATCGTCGAACCAGAGCACGTAGAGATTTCCATTTACCTCTACCGTTTTCGGATTGCGGCAGTTGTTCGTTCCGGTCGTGATCCGCTCCGGATCGTTTTTTATCTCCCCTTCTCTGTCGAGCCCGAGGTAGTAGATCTGAGGCGGCGTGTTGCCTGCATACCTCCGTTCCCAGGCGAGATGAAAGGTGCCGTCTCTGGCCCGAAGATGCGGTCGCTGGTTGTCGTAGTTGTTCGGATCGTCATCCTGATTGATCTCCGACTCCCGAAAGTCGGTGAGACGCTCCGGCTCACTCCAACTCCGCCCCCCGTCGCCGCTCTCGACCATGTAGATTTGGAAGAAACGGCTCTCGGGTGGGGAGGCTTGAAACACCACGTACTCCCTTCCCCCCGAGGACTCGTGCGAGGGAAGATAGATGTAGGAGAGATCTGAGTCCTCGACCAGCGGATCGAAGGTGGTCCACTCCCGGCCGTTGTCGCTGAGGGAGTAGGTTATACCGAGGGAGCTCCCCTGCCCCTCGGCTGAGGTGGAGGTCGAAAAGGGTTTGGTCACGAAGAGTATGAGCCCGCCGTCGTCCATCTCGTACAGGCGCGGCGCAACGGAGATCTCCGCACCTCCCCGCCTGCCGGCGCTTCCCACCTGCACAAAGCTGCCCTGTACCGTCTCCTCATCCGCTCCGCTATCCGTTTCCCCGGTCCCTGCGGTGCCGGCCTCCTCCTCGAAGCTATATACTTCGATCTTCTGTCCCGTCACCGCGGCGGCCACGAAGATCTCCCCATTGTCGGTCATCTCCAGAGATGCAAGCGGCACCTCCTCGCCGGTGTAGGGAAAGGGGCCGATCACCTGCTCGTAAGTTTTCCACTCCCCCTCCTCTCCGATCTTAACGGCGATGGAGATGCTGATGCTCTCGATCTCTCCGTTGCTGCGGCCGAACTCGTGCCAGAGTATCGCCGCCTTTCCCCCGCCTACCGCGGTCTCGGGAAAACGCGCATTCGCGGTGACGAGAGTATTCGGCTCCTCCCAGTAGAGCTCCTCTGCGGACATGTTCCCCGGTACGAGCAGCATGAGAGACGAGAGAAGGGAGAGGAGGAGTACAGCCGAGAGGCCGCCGGATATCTTCCGCGCCTCTCTTTGAGAAGCGGAATGGGGTCTCAGTCGCAGAGGAGAGGAAACTCGTGGTGGAACTCTCGTGCTTGCTACAGCTTCGATTCGATCCTCCTCTTCAGTTCGAGCAGCTTCGGGTTCTTCCTATTTTCGGAATCCTGCAGCAGCTGGTCAACTATCGCACTCGCCTCGTAGTAGCGGGAATCGATGAAGAGGTTCTCCGCCCTGCGGAGCTTCTGTTGGTCCACACTCGAGAGTACGACATTTACCTGTCCTCCCTGGCCGGCTCGCAATCTATCCTTCAGCAGAATTGCGTCCTCGAAATCCGGGTTGAGCTTGATCGCCTCGTTGAGGTAGGTGATCGCAACCGGGAATCGGGCCCTCACGTCGGCCTCTACGATCTGCTGCGCCTGCCGGTAGAACTCCCGTGCGCGGGCGAGCTTCTGCGGGTCCGGCGGAGGCTGGCGGATACCGGTGGCGATTTCCGCATCGTATATAGCCTGATCCATACCCTGGTAGTCCGAACGTATCTCTTCGAGAACCTTCAACTCTCGGTAGGCCTCCTCCGGCGCAGTCTCGATCTTCTGCCGTGCAGCCCTGAACCTGCTGCTGAAGATGGTGTCGAAATCCTCGGGCTCCGTGTAGCGGAGAATGCGGAGGTAGAGGACGCCGGCCGCCTGGTTGTTGGGAAAGGGTTCCTTGATGTACTCGATCTTCTGCTCGGCCTCACCGAAGGCCTGCATAGCGGCATCGGTCCTTCCCTCATTATAGAGCTCTTCTCCGCGTTGGAAATCCTGCCTGGCGAGATTGAGCACCTGCATCATGTCGGGATAGAGCGGATCGGTTTCGGAGATCTTCACACCGGTAGTCGTCTCGAGGGCGCGCTGCACCCGGTCGAGCCAGATGCTGATCTCCGGATCCACTTCCGTGTGCGTGACCTTCCATCTCGACTGCGCCCTCAGAAGAACCTGCTCCGCCTGTATGAAGTCCTCTTGGAAAAAAAGGCTTTTTCCGCGGTTAATGAGCTCGCGTACCTCCCGCACGATCTGCTGGTTCTGATTGTAGAGTATTCGATCGGCAAGTTCGGGTATCGCATTGTCGATCCTCTCTCTCACATCCGGGTCCTCACGGTAGTTGAGTGATTCGGAGTAGGCGTTTCCGGCCTGCTCCAGCTTGTCCCTGGCCCTCTCGAAGTTGTTCTGATTCATCTGGGCCTGCGACTCTTCGAATCTCAGGTCCCCCTCGGCTAAGGCAAGATCTGCCTGCCTGTTCAGATCCTGAGCCCGCGAGGCTACCTCTGCTCGTCGTTCTCTCAACTCCCCGATCTGCTCGAGCAGATTCCGACCGCGTTCCTCCTGCGCGGCGAGAGGATCGAGCTCTTGAAGCAGCTCCGGCTCCTCTTCCGCATTCTCGAGAATCGCCGATACCTCCTGCTCCACTTCATCGAGCGTCGTCTGCACATCGGAGAGCAGAGAGAGAGCCCTTCCCGGGTACCTCACCTCTATGGCCTCCTCTTCTTCTCCGATCGTCTCCTCTATGCCGTTGGTGTAGGAACGGGCCCGAGAGAAGTTCTCCTCTGCACTCCGGAGCCGTTCCTGCTGCGGATCGAGCCGCAGCCTCACGATTCTCGCAGCGAATCGTCCCCGAAGTGCCGTCGCCTCCTCGTGGCGAGTCTCGTAGGCCTGCGATAGAGCTGCGAGAAATTCCCGAGCCTTCTCCACTTCGACACCGGTCTCCCCCTGCCGACGCAGGCGTTCCCGAAACTCGGCTATACGCTGCTGAGTCTCCTCGAATCCAGCGAGAACCTCGCGCACACGAGAACGGGCTTCACCGATTACCTCGAAATCCTCGCTCTCGAGTCCGGTCTCCCTCTGCTGCTCGACTACCCGAAATCCATCCATGAGGCTCCGGTAATCCTCCGAGGCGGTACGGACCGCCTCCGAAAGGAGCTGTTCCCGCTGTATATCGACTCTCTCTGGTCCTATCTTCCTCTCCATGTCGAAGCCGTCGAGGGAGTCGAGGTGGCCGTTCCACAGCTCTATGAGCCGTTGGAACTCCTGCGCATAGAGATTTGCAGTTTCTAACTCCGCCGTACTCTCGTCGAAACTCGCCTCCTCGTAGAGCGTTACCGCCTCTTCGAAGGTCTCGACCATTGCCGAATCGAAGACGGACGAGAGAGCCGTTATGCCGCGCCCTACAGGCCGTTCAGCCGCACCTGCGATGCCCACGGGAAGCTCGCTTTTCTCCCGGCCCTTCGTGAGCACTCTCAGTGTGGAGAGATAGGGGATGTCGCTCTGGTCCTCGCGCTGAATATTCCGCCGGAGGTTGTCGATTCCTATGGCCGTCGATACGATGCCGTCCCACAATTCGAAGAACGAAGAAGCCTCCTCGGCAAACTGTGCATAGGCCTCTGAGAGCTGCTCCGTATTCTCCGAGGCAACCGCCTGCTCGAGCTCCTCGCTGTAGCCCTGCAGCGGCTCTATCTGCCTCTTGAGCGCCTCCGCGGTCTCCTGGATGCTGGACTTCTGCGACTCCACCTGGCTCATGACGACTTCGCTGTAGTCCTCCTCCACGAAGAGCTCTCTGTGGAGGGAAAAGCCCGAAAGATAGGTGTCGATAGCCTCCGCATACTCCTGCTCTGCCAGTTGGGACGAAGCCTGCTCCATTATATCCTGGAATTTCCGGTCGTTTACCGCAAAGATAATGGATCGGCGCGCCTGTGAGAATGCCGCAATGGCCGCCTCGTTCGGATCGGCGTCGAGCTCCTCGAGCTTGCGTATGACCTCGTAGGCCTCCTCCTCGTCGAGCTCCTCGTCCTCTCCCACGTTCAGGATATCGATGAGCTGCTGATAGGTCTCGTTGAACTCCTTCCTCGCCTCACGAACCCGTTTCATCAGCTTTTCGGCCTCGTCGAACTTCTCCGGCTCCTCCTTCATTACCTCGGTCAGTATCGTAATGGCCTCGTTGTAGCGCCGCTCCTCGATAAGCTGCTCCGCCTCTTCGAGTGGCTTCTCCTCCTGTTCCTGTTTTCCACCGGCATACAGCTCTCCCGGCACCGCACACAGGGCGCAGAACACGAGGAAAACTCCTAACGTATATCGGTAGAACACACCCAACCCCTCTCGATCGTCTCCTCAAGCAAATCGCATTCCGGAAGTTATTCCAAAATGCGAATTGTTGCTTCTCCTCTCAATGTATCACATTATCGACAGATAAGAAGCTACGTCTAAATTATCGGCAAACTGAGTCCGATCCTAGGAAAACTCGACGAAAAGACTAAATACATTTCAGAATTAGATTAATTTTCCCGACCCTGGAAATATCGACGTATTCATAGTATATTGTCAGTAAGATGAGGAGAGCTATTTTCTCTACAACCTTTATCGTGTTGCTCGTCGTTTTATCCGTTGCCGCAACGGGGCAGGAACTCGCGAACTTCTACCAGAACTACAGCTCCCTCGGCGACTCTCCCCTATTCAAGGATCCTAACACGGGACGCACGATTTTCCCAACTCTTCTCGTACCCCTCGGAGGAAAGTACGAAAGCATGGGGACCGCCTTTACCGCCGTCGCAAACGACTCGGGCTACATCGAGGCGAATCCCGCGGGCAGCTCGATACTCGACAAGACCGAACTCTCTTTCCACCACAACAATTGGATCGCCGATTCCAGCCTCGAGGGTGTCGTCTACACCATGCGGATGAACGATCTGGGAATCGGATTCGGCGGCAAGTTCCTCTATCTTCCCTTTACCGCCTTCGACGAGTGGGGAGACCGGCAGTCGAGGGGCTACGTCTCGGAAACCGTCGCCACCGCGAACATTGCCTATAACTTCCTCTCCAGCTACAATTTCTACGGAATAGCCCTGGGGTCCAACGTAAAGTTCGCCTACCGCAACATTCCCTCGGCAATCTATCCCGACCAGTCCATTTTTACCGCGATGGCCGACGTGGGGGCACTCACCCGGGTAAACTTTCTCAAGCCCTACGCTTCGCGGGAGCGCAACCTCTCCCTTGGCCTGACGGTGAAGAATCTCGGTCCACCCAGCGAGGGTGAGCCGCTGCCGTCCGTAGCAACCGGCGGCATCGCCTACTCTCCACTGAGACCGGTCACCTTTGCCATGGACGTGAACTACCCCTTCGCCCTCGGACTCCCCCGAGAGGAATGGGAGAGACTCTACCTCGCCACGGGAGTCGACGTGCAGTTCACCGACTTCTTCTCCATCCAGTCCGGCTTTACCCACCGCGGCAGTAATCCGAGGATCAGCCTCGGCAGCGCAATAGATCTGGAGGACATGAGGATAAACCTCAACTACACCCTCGACATGACCACCCAGCTGAGCTCCGCCGACCGCTTCAGCATCGAAGCCAACCTCAAGCTCGGCGACCGCGGCAGAGGTGCCGCAAAGAACCGCCTCGAGGAGTACTACATAGCCGGACTCAACGCCTATGCCGAAGGCGAGCTCCGGCGCGCCATCAAATACTGGGAGGCGGCGCTCGAGATAGACCCGACCTTTCAGCCCGCCGAGGAGAACAAGCAAATCGCCGAACGCGCGTTGTCCCTCCAACAGAACATGCAGGAGATGAATCGGGTCGAATAGCCCCCAGCGGTCTCCAGCCGAGCTCCGCACGTCGGCACCGCCAGGCCCCGGCTGCATTGGGTGCCCCGGCTGCCCTGGGTGCCCCGGCACCGCCCGGCCCCGGGTGCCCCGGATGCCATAGAAGAAGCCCGCAGCACCGACCGATCCTCACTCCCGCCCCCTGTTCAGTGAAACGAGGTTGCGCAGCACCAGCTGCAGGGCCCCCCACTCACGCTCGACGATTCCCTCGAGCAGAAAAACCACCGCATCCTCTATGATACGGCCGAGCTCGGCGTAGGCCTCCGGAAAGAGCACCGTCTCGAAGATCCCGTAGCCGTCCTCGAAGGAGACAAAGCTCATCTCCTTGCGGTCCTTCGTCCGTACCTCCTTCTCCGTGACGAGGTAGCCGGCGATCCGCACCTCGCGGCCGACGAAGGCGGCGATGCGGCGTGAATCGATGAGCGGGAGCGGACCGCCGGCGAAGAGGCTGATGCGGGGAAAGAAGATCTCCAGCGGGTGGGATCGCAGGAAGAGGCCGGTGAAGCGAAACTCGTCGCGCAGCTTCTCGGGCGGCGGGTAGTCGCCGATCTCCTCGGGCACCGGCGGAAGGCCGAAGAGCCCCCTGCTCTTTGCGCGGTGGAACGAGAGCCAGAAGAGCTGCGGCCTAGTGTAGCCGCAGGAGATGGAGTCGAGGCTGCCGCTGCGGATGAGCGAGCGCAGCGATGCGGCATCCGGACGCACCCGCCGAAGGAAGTCGAGGACATCGCGGTAGGCCCCATCGGCGCGCCGAGACTCGACGATGCATTCGGCCGTCCGCCGGTCGAGGTCCCGCATCCGGGCGAGCCCCACCCTCAGCCCCGCCCGCCTGTAGTCGATCGAGTAGAGGAGCACGCTCTCGTTGACGTCGGGCCCGAGGACGGCGAAGCCGAGGCGCCTGACCTCGTTGACGTAGACCTGGGGACTGTAGAAGCCGCCGCCGTTGTTGAGCACCGAAGTGAAGAAGACGAGGGGGAAGTGGCGCTTTACCCAGGCGAGCCGGTAGGAGAGGAGGGCATAGGATGCGCTGTGGGGTTTACAGAAGGAGTAGCCGTCGAAGGAGAGTATCCCGTTCCACAGCTCCTCGAGCAGCTCGGGGGAAAAGCCCCGCCTCTCGCCTCCCTCGATGAACTTCCGGCGAAAGGCGGGCAGCCGTACGCTCCTGTCCTTCTTCGAGAGAACCTTTCGCAGTTTGTCGGCCTGTCCGTGTCCGAAGCCGGCTGCGGCCACCGCTATGCGGGAGACATCCTCCTGGTAGACCATGATGCCGTAGGTATCCTCGAGCACCTCCCCTATCGGCTCGGGCAGACGCCGGTAGGCGCCGCCGCGCAGGCGCCGCACGTACTCGTTGATGTAGCGGTTGGCCGCGGGCCGGATGATCGAGGAGGCGGCCACCAGGTGCTCGTAGTCGCCGGTGCCCATCTTCTGCAGCAGCCGGCGTGTGGCCGGAGACTCGACGTAGAAGACCCCGAGCGTCTTCCCCGCTTCTATCAGCCGCCGGGTGGCGACATTGCCGAGGGGCGAGAAGCTCTCCCACTCGATCCGCGTGGCGTAGGTGCCGTTTATCTCGGCCAGGCAGTCGCGCAGCACCCCGAGCGAGCGGTTTCCTAAGAGATCGATCTTGACCAGCCCCGCATCCTCGGTGCCGTCCTTCTCCCAGGCGATGACCGGCCGGCCCATGGGCGAGGTCTGCACGTGAGTGTAGCCGGTGATCGGTCCCGGGGTGATGACCACTCCTCCCGGATGGGTGCCGATGTGGCGCGGCATCCCATAGAGGAGCCGGGCCGACTGCCGCAGTATATCCGGCAGCGAGCCGGTCTCCCCCCGCCTGCGGAGCCTCTCGAAGCGATCCTGCATATCCTTCTCGTAGCCGAGCACCCGGGCAGCCTCACGCAGCGCCGACCGCGGCCCGAAAGTCACGTGGTCGGCGACCATGCCCGCCCTGCCGGAGTAGCTGCGGAAGACGTACTCGAGCGCCTCCTCCCGCTCGTCCCAGGGAAAGTCTACGTCGATGTCCGGCGGGTCCGTCCGCTCATCGTTGAGAAATCTTTCGAAGAAGAGCTTGTGGCGCAGAGGATCGACGTGGGTAATGCCGAGGGCGAAGGAGACGATGCTCGCCGCGGAGCTTCCTCGGCCGCAGGTCTGTGGAAAGCGGCGCACCACGTCTTCGACCACCAAAAAGTAGGAGGAGAAGCCCTTGCGGCGAATGATCGACAGCTCGTAGTCGAGCCGCTCGGTGACCTCCGGACCTATGCCGCGTCCATAGCGCCGCTCGAGCCCCTGCAGACAACGGCGGCGCAGCAGCGCATAGGCCCGCTCCTCGGAAAGCCCCCGAAAAGAGGGAAAGACGAAGCTGCGCGGCAGGGAGAAGCCCTCCGCCTCGCGGGCAAAGCGCTCGGCGTTCTCCAGGGCCTCCGGCACGCCGGAGAAGAAGCGGCGCATCTTCTCCGGCCCCACCAGCTTTTCCGCTTCGGTGAGACCGCCCTCCGGCGGAAGGGAGGAGACGAGCCTGTTCTCGCCTATTGCCCTGACCACACCGAAGAGCCGGCGCCTCTCCTCCTCCAGGTAGACCGCATCGTTGAAGGCGAGTAGGGGCAATCCGAGGGACCGGGCGAGTCGGCGTATCCCGTCGTAGGGATAGCCGTAGACTATCCCCGCGTAGAGGCCTTCGTCCCGTCTCCGAGAAGAGGCGGCGAGCCGCCGCAGCGTCTCGGCATCCCGGACCACCACCGCCAGACCTTCCCAGCCCCCGGAGAGCAGGTCTGCGACCGGATCGTAGTCTTCCGAGGCGAGGAGGCCTCCTATGATCTCGTTCGCCCGGGCGAAGCCCCGGCCGCACCGGCAGAGGAGCGTGCAGAGGTGCTTTCCGTTACGGTGGACCGCCACCCCGTAGAGCGCCTTGAGGCCCCGCCGGGAGGCCTCGGCGGCAAAGCGGATGAGTCCGTAAAAGTTGTTGATATCCGCAATACCCGCCGCCTCCGCACCGAGCGCCGCCGCCTCTTCGCAGAGCTCGCCGGGCGAGGCGAGCCCCTGCAAAAGTGAGTAGTGGCTGCGGCAGTGGATAGGTGCGTATGCGGCTCTCTCCCTCATATTACTATACAAATGTATAGCATTAATTCCGCGCCGGCGCAAGCCGAGACCCAACGCGCGCCGAGCCGCAGCGTATGCCGGGATCGGACCGTCGCAGGCCGAAGGAGAGGAGGGGTGCGGGTGGACATGGGGCTGCCGGTGCGGGTATAAAGGGGATATGGAGTATCTGAGAATTCCGAAAGAGACGGGTACACAGCGCATCGCCCTTCCGCGATTTCTCGAGGGCAGCCGTGAGGAGGCGGTGCTGGTTCTACACGGGTTCAAGGGTATGACCGAAAACCTGATAGGCCTCATCGAGAGGCTGAACGAAGAGGGATTTACCGTATTCGCGCCGAGATTGCCGGGTCACGGCACCTGTATGCAAGACCTGCACCTCACCGGCTGGCGAGACTGGGCGCGCCGGAGCATCGACGCCTACGAGGACCTGCGAGCTGATCATCAGAAGGTATACGTGACCGGGCTCTCGATGGGCGGGGTTCTCAGCCTCTTAGTCGGCGCGCTCTTCGATGTCGAGCGTATCGCACTCTGCGCGCCCGCTATAAAGATCCGGAACAAGTTGCTGCCCCTCACTCCGATCCTACGCTACATCGGGCTCGATGTACCGACGGGCCACGAGGAGAAGAGCGAGGATCCGCAACGGCAGTACATGTCGCGAGAGTACTGGAGCTCGCATTCGGCATATTCGACCTCTCAGCTCTACCACCTGCAGCGCTATGTGGCGCGGCGATTGTCCCGCGTAGAGGCGGACACGCTCACCATCGTGTCGGAAGCCGACGAATCGGTGCCGCCCGAAGTCGCGGAGTACATCGAGAAGCGAATCTCCTCGGAGAAGATGCATCGGGTGGTTTTACAGGAGAGTCCCCACGTAATGACCGAGGGAGAGGAGAAAGAGCGTATCTTCGACGAGATCGCTGCCTGGTTCACCGCTCCTCGTAGATGCGGATGAGCCGGCGGAACGGAGAGTTCTCCTTCTGCAGCTCCTTCGAGCCTCTCGTGATCTTGCACAGGCTGAGTCCGAGCTCCTTGGCGATGTTGCGCTGGCTCATCCCGTGGTCGAGCAGACGGACGAGGGCCCACCTCTTGCCCATCTCCTTCACCTCTGCGGGGGTAAAGAGACTGTCGAGAAACTCCTCGATAAGCTCTCTATCGTCGCATATGCTGAGCGCAGTTGCCAACTCCTTGAGGGGCTGCGCCTCGTTCCAATAGTTATTTTCTTCCATATCTCTAATAATAACACTTTTTCTGCATCTGTCAAGAATTCCTGAGAATGACATCAGAGTGGACTCCAGGGCGGACGGAGAGCTTGTACCCAATCTTTGAACCATTATTTACCTGTTCCCAGCAACTTCATGAACCGAGGAGGAACTGGTCGAATTTGTGCTCCATCTTCTTCGGTATCATGATCTCCGAGACACATTCGAGGGCGTAGTCGTCCGTCATGCCGGCAATGTAGTCGAAGACTAGGTTGCTGAATCCACCGTCGACCTCTTCGTAGAAGGGCTTCATCTTGGTCACATAGTCGCCGAAACGGACGGAGAGGAGGTTCTTCTCCGCCTTGTAGCGCTCATAATCGAAACCGGCGAGCCCGAACATCTCCGAGAGGTAGTCGTAGAGGGTTCTCAGGACGCGTTCGAAGTAGCGATGATAATCGGTGAGTATGGGATTTCGATAGATGTGATGGTAGTTGAACTCCTTGAGCTCTTTCATCGCCTCGAAAGCGTCTTCGCCGAAACCGACGGCGCCCTGCCGCCGGGAGGTTTCGATGAGCTCTGCGACCAGGCTGCTGATGATCTCGCTGTTGCTGGTGCCGAGCACCCGTACCGCCGACTCCGGTATCTGCTCCTTGTCTATGATCTTCAGCTGCACCGCATCCTCGACATCGCGGCCGAGATAGGCCACCTTGTCCGCCATGCGTACGACCGCCCCCTCCCACGTGGAGGGATAGTTGTCCCTGGCGGTCAACTCCCCGAGCTCCTTGTAGCTGAAATCGGGCCGAATCGCCTGCTCGAACTTCTCTCCGCAGTGGTTTACGATGCCGTCCCGAACCGCATAGGTGAGGTTCAGACCCGTTCCGTAGCGCGCAAGGTAGTCCACCACCCTCAGCGAGTAGAGCTCGTGGATGAAGCCGCCGAGCCCGTTCTCCCGTTTGAGCCGGTCCATGACCTTCTCGCCGACGTGGCCGAAAGGGGTGTGGCCGAGGTCGTGGCCGAGTCCGATCGCCCAAGCCAGATCTGCGTCGAGATCGAGACCGCGGCAGACCGCTGCCGCAATGGAGGCCACGTGCATGACGTGCTCTATGCGCGTACAGATGTGGTCGTTCTTCGGCGAGAAGAAGACCTGGGTCTTGTGCTTGAGCCTGCGAAATGGGTATGAGTGGATGATCGCGGTGGTGTCGCGAAAAAAGTGTCCCCGTTCGTCCTTCTTCCGCGGAAAACGCCGTCCGAGCAGTATTTCTTCTTCGAGTTGGTTCGTGAGTCTTTTCATATGCACTAAATATATCATAGTGTGTAGAGCAGACCAACAATTGAGTTCAGGAATTGCTGAATTGAGTTGCAGTTGAATTGCTGTTTTTATCAGACTTCATTTGATTTTTTTCTCTAAAGCTTCTATTATAGGGTTGAAAGTCAAGGGTCAGCGGAACAGGTATGCGAAACGAAAATATTCTTATTGTCGAAGATGAAAGAATCATTGCCCTCGATCTGAAAAAACGTTTAGAGCGCTTCGGTTTTCCGAACCCCACCATCGTTTCGACGGGAGAGGACGCCCTCGAACAGGCCCGAGACCTCAAGCCCGACATCATACTCATGGATATTATGCTCTCCGGGGAGATAGACGGGATTGAGGCAGCGAAGACGGTCAAGGACAACTACAGCATACCGGTCATCTTCCTCACCGCATACTCGAACGAGAACACGCTCGAACGGGCGAAAGAGGCAGAGCCCTACGGCTACATACTCAAACCCTTCAAGGAGCGCGAGCTCTACACTACAATCGACATCGCCCTCTACAAATTCAATGTCAACGAGAAGCTCCGTCAGCAGGAGCGCCTCTTCTTCGCCATTCTCCACAGCATAGAAGACGGCATCATCGCGACCGGCAGGGACGGGATCATCCAGTTCATGAATCCCGTTGCCGAGAACATCACCGGATGGAGAGAGGAGCAGGCAAAGGAACACAGCCTCCACGACGTCTTTCTCATGTCCAGCGTCCGCGACCAAAACCCGGTATATTTTCCCGACATCGACAGCGACGGGGAGGAGAGCTTCCCCTTCATTTTCAAGAACACCCTGCTCAAGAACAAGGAGGGAGAGAACATCCACGTCGAAGGTTCTCTCGCCACGATAACGGACAAAGACGAGAGTATCGATGGTCAGGTGCTCGCATTCCGCGACACCACCGAGATGCAGCTCCTGAGCGAAACCATAAACTACCAGGCGAGCCACGACACCCTCACCGGTCTTGCCAACCGGGACGAGTTTTCCGAGCGTCTCTCCCTGCTGATAGACGACGCCAAACAGTCGGAACGGAGCCACGCATTCATCTATCTCGACATAGATCAGTTCAAGGTGGTAAACGACATCTGCGGCCACACGGCAGGGGACGAGCTGTTGCTCAAGACGACCAACGTCATCCGCTCGGTAGTCAGGAGCAGCGACATCACGGCGCGTCTCGGAGCGGACGAATTCGGCATTCTGCTAGAGGACGCCACACAGAAACAGGCAATGGAGATCTCCCGCCGACTTCAGTCCCGGTTGAACGAGAAGAAGCTCATCTGGGAAAAACACGTGTTCAACATCAACACGAGCATCGGCCTCGTGATGATAGACTCGCAGAGCAAGGACCTCCACTCGATCCTCGCCGCCGCCGACGACGCCTGTTTCATCGCGAAGGAGGCCGGCGGTAACCGGATACGAATATACAACACCGAGGAGAACCTCTTTATCAAGCGGCGCGGGGAAATGCAGTGGATCAGCCGGTTGACCAAGGCGCTGGAGGAGGATCGATTCGTCCTCTATCACCAGCCGATCATTATCCTCGACTCCAAGGAGAACCACGTAACGAAGAGCGAGCTCCTGATTCGCATGGTAGATACGGAGGGCAACATCGTCATGCCCGCCGATTTCATTCCCTCCGCGGAGCAGTACAACCTCATGCCCTCGATCGACCGATGGGTGGTACAGGCGGCCTTCAAGTCCTTCAAGCTGCTCATGGACAAGTACGGGAGGAAGAATATCCCCTACTCCTTCACCATCAACCTCTCACCGCCCTTTCTGGCCGAAGAGACCTCTCTCGACTTTCTCTTCTACGAGTTCCAGGAGTACGAGGTGCCCCCGGAACACTTCTGTTTCGAGATCACCGAAACCGCTGCAATCAGCAACATGAAAACCGCGGTAAACTTCATCCGAGAGGTGAAGAATATCGGCTGCACCTTCGCCCTCGACGACTTCGGCAGCGGTTTCTCCAGCTTCAACTACCTTCGGCAGCTGCCGGTCGACTACCTCAAGATAGACGGCACCTTTGTCAAGAACATGCACGAGGACCACATCAACCACGCCATGGTGGAGGCCATTAACAGCCTCGGCCACTTCATCGGCATCAAGACCATCGCCGAGTTCGTCTCGTCCGAAGAGGTCATGAAGGAGCTGCAGGAGATCGGCGTGGACTTCGGGCAGGGATACCACATCGGCAAGCCATCGCCACTCCACGAGCTCCTACAGGCGGAAGAGCGGGCCTGATCTCCTCCCGGTGACACTCCTGCCGCTGCCCCTCAGAATGGACCCACCATCGAGTTCGGGTCGAGCACCCGCCGTAGCTCCTCTTCCGGCATGAGCTCCTCCTCCGCTACCACCTCGTAAAGCGGTCTGCCCTGCGCATAGGCGCGGTGCGCCAGCTCCGCGGCCCTGTCGTAGCCTATCTTTTCTACGAGCGGGGTAACCAAAGCGAGGCTCTCCTCGACCCAGTGCCGGCAGCGCCCCTCGTCGGCGGCCATCCCCTCAATCGCCTTTAGGCGCAGCCTCCTACTCACCCTGCAGAGCAAGTCTATCGAGACGAGCAGCTCATGCGCGATCAGCGGCTGCATGATGTTCAACTGCAGCGGCGAGTTCTGCGCAGCCACGGTGACCGAGCCGTGCTTGCCCATGACGAAGGCGCAGGCCTGGATCACCATCTCCGGAATCACCGGATTCACCTTTCCCGGCATGATCGAGCTACCGGGCTGGAGGGCCGGCAGGCGTATCTCCGCGAGTCCCCCCTTCGGGCCGCCGGAGAGGATCCGCAGATCCTGTGCGATCTTCATGTAGACGACGGCGAGCTCATTCAAGCTCCCCATGAGGGCGAGACTCTCGTCACGGGCGGCGATGCCGGCAAAGCGGTGCCGCCCGCCGCCGAAGGAGATGCCCGTCTCTGAGGAGATCGACCACAGCACCCTCCGTGCAAACGAGCCGCTCGAGTTGAGTCCGGTGCCGACAGCCGTGCCGCCTATCGGGAGATATCGGCACTCTTCGAGGGAATGCCGCAGCCTTTCGCTGCTCCGCCTCAGCTGCTCGCGCCAGGCGGAGAGCTCCTGCCCGAGGCTCATGGGAACGGCATCCTGCAGGTGGGTACGCCCGAGTTTGACGACCCCTTCGAACTCCCGTTCTTTCTCGCGGAGGGCATCTGCGAGCTCCTCCACCTCCCCGATCAGCACAAGGCCTTCTATCCGGCCGGCGATGTTGACGGCGCTCGGTATGACGTCGTTCGAGGACTGTCCTCGATTAACCGTGTCGTTCGGGTGTATCCGCCGCCCGCCGGAAGAGTCTGCCTCGAGCAGCTCCCCGGCTCTTCGGGCGAGTACCTCGTTGACGTTCATGTTCCAGCTGGTCCCCGATCCGGTCTGGAAGACATCGACGGGAAACTGATCGTCGAAGCGTCCGCAGGACATCTCTTCGGAGGCCTCCACAATCGCCTCGGCGGCATCCGGATCGATCAGTCCGAGATCGCGGTTCGCGCAGGCTGCGGCCCGTTTTATGAGGGCCAGAGAGCGAATAAGGGGTGTGGGAATACGGTACGGCGACACATCGAAATTCTCCGCAGCCCGCTGGGTGTGGGCTCCCCAGTAGGCCTCCTCCGGTACGTCTACAGACCCGAGGGAATCCTTCTCAGCTCTCTTCCTCTCCATCGCTCTGCTCCTCCTCTTTTCTTCTCCCGTTGTTGACAGACTCTGCCGAACTCTCTACTGTCGAAGAACGGTATGAGTGACGCGGCGGCACCTACATCGAGTCTGATCCTCATCGGGATGAAACACTGCGGGAAGAGTTCCCTCGGTGCGATGATTGCCGATGCATACGCGCTTCCCTTCTACGATCTCGACGACTTCGTGCTCCGTCATGCACGGGCGGCCGGTTATCCTTCGGTACGCGAGTTGTATCGTAGCGCGGGGCGCGAAAAATTCCAAGAGTACGAACGTGCGGCGGCAGAAGAGCTCGCCATGTTTCTCGACCGTTTTTCGCTCGTTGCCGCCCTCGGTGGGGGCACGGTGGAGAACGAGGAGGCGATGAATCTCCTACACGAGAGAGCCATCCTCCTCTACCTCGAGGTCGAGGAGGGGGAGCTCTTCCGGCGCATACGCAGATCCGGTATTCCCCCCTTTTTGCTGGGAAACAGGCCGCCGCGGGAGCTCTTTACAGAGCTCTATGAGCGCAGGACTCGTCTCTTCACGCACTGGGCGGATGAAGTGCTCGATCTTCCGGTGCAGAGTATAGAGAAGAACTTCACACGTCTCCTCTCGTTCATCTCCGAGCACACGGATTTCAGGGAGGCGCCCCATGTCGGGTAACAGTTTCGGCTCGCTCTTTCGCATTACCACCTTCGGAGAATCCCACGGCCCCGGTCTCGGCGTGGTTATAGACGGAATACCCTCAGGGCTCCCCCTTTCCGAGGCGGAGGTACAGCGGGAGCTCGACAGGAGGAAGCCCGGCCAGTCATCGGTGACTACAGCGCGAAAGGAGAGCGACGAAGTACACTTCCTCTCCGGCACCTTCGAGGGGAAGACGACGGGCACCCCGCTCGCCATGGTCCTCTACAACGCAGACCAGAGAAGCGAGGCATATGAGCCGATAAAGTCCCTCTACCGTCCGGGCCACGCCGACTACACCTACCACGAGAAGTACGGCATTCGTGACTGGCGCGGCAGTGGCCGGGCTTCGGGAAGGGAGACCGCCTCCCGGGTGGCCGCCGGTGCGGTGGCGAAGAAACTGCTGGGCATGCGAAACATCGAGATCACCGCCTACACGCTGAGGGCCGCAGGCGTCTCCTGCGAGCGGCGGGATCTCTCGGTCATCGAGGAGAATCCCATGCGCGCCTGCGATGCCGAGGCGGCGGAGAAAATGGCGACTCGGATCGAAGAGTCGAAGGAGATCGGCGACAGCTTCGGCGGGGTGGTCGAGTGCCGCGTGACCGGCGTTCCGGCGGGTATCGGCGAGCCGGTCTTCGCAAAACTCGATGCCGAGCTCGCACGGGCGGTGGTCTCTCTCGGCGCGGTCAAGGGCATCGAGTTCGGCGCCGGCTTCGCCGCTGCAGACATGCGGGGCAGCGAACATAACGACTCTCTCGGCAAAAGAGGACACCTGAGCAACCACAGCGGCGGTATCGTCGGCGGCATCAGCAACGGAGAGGAGCTCATCTTCCGCGCGGCGATAAAGCCGACCTCCTCCATATCTCTCCCGCAAGAGACCATCGACACCGACGGTGCGGAGCGCACGATCGTCACAGAGGGACGTCACGACCCGTGCATCTGTCCCCGGATAGTCCCGGTGGTAGAGGCGATGACCGCCCTCGTTTTGACGGATCTGATAATGCAAGATCTCGCATTTTCCTCTATAATGGGTACCGAAGAGGGGAGGTGGAAGGAAAAGTGAAAATAGGCTTTTATCAGTTTGCACCCGAATTCGGAAACATAGAGGAGAACAGACGGCGGATACGCGAGGCGGTGCTGCAGAGCGATGCGGACCTCCTCGTGCTGCCCGAGCTCGCCACCAGCGGCTACTACTACCCCGACACCGAAACGGCCGTCTCTCTCTCGGAGCCGGTCCCCGGTCCGACCACCGAGTCGATCGCCGAGGCGGCCTCCGAGAGCGGAATTACCGTGATCGTAGGCATTCCCGAGCGCGTAGAGTCCACACTCTACAACAGTGCGGTCATGGTCGGCGCCGAGGGGGTACTGGGCGTCTACCGAAAGGTTCACCTCTTCAACGAGGAGAAGCTCCACTTTAGCCCCGGAGAGGAGGGTTTTCCCCTATTCGAACTGAACGGGGTAAAGATCGGGATGCTCGTATGCTTCGACCACATGTACCCCGAGGCGGCAAGGAGCCTCGCCCTCGCGGGAGCGCAGATAATCTGCCATCCCTCCAACCTGGTGCTCCCCGAGTACGGACAGCTGACCACCAGGGTGAGGGCCCTCGAGAACCGAGTCTACTGGGTACTGTCGAACCGTTGGGGAAGCGAGAGTGTCGAATCCAATACCCTCACCTTCACCGGGGTCAGTCAGGTGGTGGATCCTACCGGCAAGATCCTCATCCGCGCGGAGGCGGAGTCCGACGAGATGTCGGCGGTGGATGTAGACCCGAAGAAGGCGGATACTAAGGAGCTGAACCCGTACAACAGCCTCCTGCGCGACCGCCGTCCCGAACTCTACGAGCTGGAATAGGCACAGATTTCAGACCGGATACTGCCAAGTGCTGCGCTCTATCCTCTTGCGGGAGGCGCGGATCTCGTCTCCGTACTCGTCGAAGACGTAGCGGATCCTCTCCTTCAGCACCTCGAGGCCGAACTCCTTTTTGCCGAGCTGGAAGTTGTGCTCGACCCGCGCGGCGTACTCATCGGGATCGGTCAATAGGCGGTGCATCTCCTCGGCCGCCCTGTCGGGGATGACCAGCCTTCCGTGCCGGTCGTAGATGTCCCGAATTTCCACGTTCTTGAAACCCACCACCTTTATGTCGGTCTTGTAAACGAGGTACTCCGTCGTGACCACCGGTACCCGCGCGGCGATCGCCTCCAGCAGGGCGTTGCCGAAGCCCTCCCAAATGGGGAGGTAGGTTACGATGTCGGCATTCACCAGCACGTCGCGGTTGGTAAAGAAGATCTCTCCGGACTCCCCGGTCCTCCGCTCCGCCGCCACCCGGTCCGAAATGAGATGGAGGGAGATCCGGTACTTCTCGGCGGTTGCACGTATCTCGTCTATGTAGTGCACGTCGGGCTCGTCGCCCTGGTAGAGGCTGATGATGAACTTGACTCGGCTGTGGAACTCAGGATACTTCTGCAGAAATCTGCCGACCAGCTCGAGGGAATCCTCTATCCGCTTGCGCCGCACGATGCGGGTCGGCTGGACGATGAGCACGTCGCTCTCCGAGAAGCCGAGCTCCTCTCTGAACCGTGAATTGTACTCGTCCTTTACCACGGGATTCTCGAAGTCCTCGCAGTTCGGAATGACCCTCGGATGGACCCGCTTTATCGAACGGAGTATGTGCTCGGCATAGCTCGAGAGGACCACGTGCTCGAGCCCGGGATCCACTGGAGGCATGATGCGGCCGAGGAGCTGCTCGATGTAGTTCTGGCTGAATCTGCTCCGTTCCCACCAGAAGTCGTGGTGGTGAAAGATCGTTGCCACCCTCCGCCACGTGGCGAGTTTGTAGACCGCCATGCCGCCTATGAGGGTCATGGGCATGGCGTTGGTATTCTGTGCGATGATCACGTCTATCGAAAACTTCTGTATGTAACTGAAGATCTCGTTCGCCGCGACGGTTCCATCCTGCTCGAGCTCCTCGATGAGCTGCCGCTTTCTCTCCGGACTCAGTCGAGGCGGATTGTTCTGAAGGTATGGGAAGACCTGCCGCTCGTACTCGAGCTGCTTCTCGCTGCCGAAACGGATCTCGTCTATCCTGATCTGATGCCCCTCGGGAATGTCGGGAAGCAGGGCGGTGTAGTGGCCGGCGAAGGTGAAGATCTCGTGTCCGAGACCGAGGAGGATCCTCACCCACTTCTCCACCTCGAGGGAGACTCCGTCTACATCTCCCAGTTTCCCGCAGACGATTCCTATGTTGAACGTATCCGGTACCTGCTTTGACACAGCTCACTCCTCGCGCACCCTTTTCGGCTTCCACCGTTTCTCGCCGGCTTACTCTCTCTGTGTTAAATATCGGGATGTTTCTGTTAAATATGTACTGAAGAGTAGAGCGGCCCCATGGGTCTCCTCCAGCGGGGATTCTTCGAGGACATGTCCTCCGCGTAGAGCGGAGGATTGAGCAGCTGATCCTCGTGTCCCATGATCTTCAGCACGTAGTCGCACATCCACCTCGCGATCTGCAACACCACCATCTTGTGCCGAAGCCTGCCCTGCACATCCCGGTTGAGGATGTCGGGGATGGTGCTCGTCGTCACCACCTCGTCGAGGACCGGATTGTTCAGGTTGACCCGACACTCCCTGCTCGAGTAGAAGTGCGTGACGAAGAATACGACACGGTTCGCCCCCGCCTTCTTGAGCAGCTTACAGGCCTCCATGATGGTGTTGCCGGTCCGGACCATGTCGTCTATGACCGCAATGTCCCTGCCGGCGATATCGTCGTAGCCGATCTCGGATTTGTCGGAGATCTTGATCTCTATCTCCCGCTCACTCGAGCGCTCCTTCTCCATGTAGATCAGAGGCACCTCATCGCGGCCGATCTCCTCCTTTACGTTCTTCACGAATTCGAGAGCTCCCTTGTCCGGTGCGCAGAGGACGAGCGATTCGACATTCACCACGTCGGAGTCGTGGATGTAGCTGGCGAAGAGATCCGAGGGGAGGAGATTGTGGAACTGCCCTTCGAAGCGGTCTTGAAAGATCTTTTCTACGGAAACGGAGTGGTTGTGAACCGTGATGACCTCGTCTACCCCCGAGGTCTTCAGGAGATCGGCATAGAGACGTGCAGAGAACGGCTGCCCGTCGAACTTCTTCTGATCCTTCAGATTGCGCTCTTTGGCCGTACGCCCCTGCTCCAACCGCGGCCCCCTGTCCTGGGCGCTGTAGAAGAGGTTCGGCTCGAGGAGCATTACCTTCTCCGCCCCGTTGTCCTTCGCCGCACGGGCGATGAGGTAGTTCCTCATGGCGAGCTCGTCGCGGGTGTTCCATCCCTGATTGGTGCTTACCAGCAGCACCGTCTTCCCCTTGAGTTTATACCCTATGTTGTCCCAATTCTCCTCGTCGATTATGAAGCGGGGACAAAACTCGGTGTTGAGAAAACTCTTCAGAGAGATAAGGTCGGAGTAATCTTCCTGTTGCCGCAGATGGTGGCCCACATCCTCGACGACGGGGTTATCGGCTACCGAGCCGATTATTATCACATTCTCCATAACGATCCTCTCCGTTTCACGCATAATGATAAAGCTAGAGCTATTGTATCGATTTTCTTTTAAGTTGGAAAGACACCATTCACTTTTCCTGCCCGTCTTGAAAGAAGATTTACTATTCTCTACTCTATTAGGATATGGTCTCGCAAAACGAATCAGGCCCCCTCATTGTGCAGGGCGACAGCTCAATTCTTCTCGATGTCCACCACCCCTCCGCCGAGGAGGCGAGATCGGAGATCGGACCCTTCTCCGAGCTTGAGAAGTCTCCCGAACACATGCACACCTACCGCATAACTCCACTCTCGGTTTGGAACGCCGCCTCTGCCGGCTATGGCGCGGAGGAGGTGGTCGAAAAGCTCTCTGCATGGTCGAAATTCGCCGTACCGGAGAACGTAAACTACTTCATTTACGACACGATGGAGCGCTATGGAAAGCTGACCCTCGAGCAGATAGACGGCGAGGAGAGGCGGCTCTTTCTGAGGGTCGACGACAACGCGGTCCGTACCGAAATAGAGTACAACAGACGTGCAATGAAGTATCTCTCGCCCGCCGAAGGCGGTTTCTTCGTCGATCTCCTCGACCGCGGCACGATAAAACAGGTGCTGATCAAGGTGGGCTACCCGGTCCAGGACAAGGCGCCGCTCAAGGAGGGCGCGGCCCTCGAGCTTCAGCTGCGCGAGAAGACCGGCGACGGCTACCCCTTCCACGTCCGCGACTATCAGATAGAGGCCGCGGAGGTCTTCTACGGAGGAGGCAAACCGGGAAACGGCTTCGGCACGGTGGTGCTTCCCTGCGGCTCGGGAAAGACCATCATCGGAATGAAGGTGATGGAGCTCGCTCAGACCTACACCCTCATACTCGCGCCGAATACCGCGGCGGTGCATCAGTGGATCGACGAGATAGCCGACAAGACCTCTATAGACCGGGAACAGATAGGGGAGTACACCGGCGAAAAGAAGCAGGTGCGGCCGATTACGGTGGGCACCTACCAGATCCTCACCTGGCGGCCCGACAAGGAGGGGGACTTTCCCCACTTCGGCCTCTTCCGCTCGCACCCCTGGGGACTGATCATCTACGACGAGGTCCACCTCCTGCCCGCACCGGTCTTCCGCGTGACGGCGGAGATCCAGGCACTGCGGCGCCTCGGCCTCACCGCCACACTGGTGAGAGAGGACGGACGGGAGGAGGACGTCTTCTCCCTCGTCGGACCGAAACGCTACGACGTGCCATGGAAGGAGCTCGAGCAGAAGGGCTGGATCGCCGAGGCGGTGTGCAACGAGATCCGCCTCTCACTCCCTGATGAGGACAAGATCCCCTACGCCACCAGCGACAAACGGGCGAAGTACAGGATAGCCGCCGAGAACTCCCGAAAGCTCGACATCGCCCGTCAGCTGATCGCCAACCACCGCGAAGACCAGATTTTAGTCATAGGGCAGTACATCAATCAGCTGAAGCACATCGCGAAGAGCCTCGACGTGCCGCTTATCACCGGCAAGACCCCGAACGCCGAGAGGGAACGAATCTACAACCAGTTCAGAAAGGGGGAGCTACAGGTCATCGTGGTCTCGAAGGTGGCGAACTTCGCCATCGATCTGCCCGATGCCTCGGTGGCGATACAGGTCTCCGGCACCTTCGGGAGCCGACAGGAGGAGGCCCAGCGCCTCGGCAGAATACTCAGACCGAAGAAGAAGAACTCCTACTTCTACACCCTCGTGACGCAGCACACGGTGGAGGAGGAGTACGCCCTCAACAGACAGAAGTTCCTCACCGAGCAGGGATACAAGTACCACATCGAAATGTGGGACGGATAGAGAAGGAAGTCAAAAGGAGCCGTGATGGCCGAAGAGCATACGATACAGGAGAGGGAAGAGTGGAAACGGGCGATGCTGGAGCTGCCCGACGAACTCTTTTTCTCCATCATGAGAACCTACCTCGGCGAGATCCGGACACCCTTCCATAAACCGGCGCTGGTGGACCGGCTCGCAAACTTTCTCGGCCACGAGGAGACCGTCCGCAGAATCGTCGCATTCATCGACGACCGCGACGCGGTCTTCATCACCGCCGTGGACCTGCTCGGCAGCCCCCACATCACCACCCTCTACTCCCTCTTCGAAGAGGAGCTCGATTATTTCAGTTTCCACGGCCGCTTGAGAAACCTACAGGAGCGTCTTCTCGTCTACCACCGCCGCTCCGACGACGGCATCGCGGTCAATCCGCTCCTGCTCCCGGTCCTGCGTCACGGGGTCATACGGGCGCCGATCCTCTTCGAGTATCGGCACTCCGAGAAGGAGGAAGATACCGAGAAGAGCCCCCGCATCACCGAGACTCATCTCCATGCCCTCATTGCCTACCTCCTCATCGACGACAAGCTCCTGAAATCCGACGGAACGCTGAAGAAGAAGAGCTCCGACCGCCTTGCGAGGGTCTTCTCTTCGGAGGATGGCGGGCAGGAGCTGTTCCTCCGTCTTCTCCGTGCCGCCACCAATCTGGGCCTCGTGGAGCGCAGAGAGAGCAGAATCATCCCGAAACGCAGGGCCCTCGACGCATTCGCAGAGATGCCGCGGGAAGTCCGAACCTCCGCCCTGTGGGCTGCGGCGTTCGACGGAGGACAGGAGGCCTCCGGTAGAGAAATTTCCTCCCTCCCTCCCCGGGAGCTGTATAGACGGTCTCGGTTGCTGCGCAGCGTGCTCGATTCAATGCCGAACCGGACGGTCTTCACCTTCTCCGGGCTCCGCAGGCTTATCCGCGTCTGTACGATCAATGCGGGCATGGACGGCAGGTATCTCCCTGTCCGCCCAGAGGAGATGGTCGAGCTCGGCCTGCTCGAGGAAAGGGACGAGGGGGTCTCTCTCGCCTTCGGCACGAGACGGGAGCTCGAGGCATCTCCGATCGAGCGGCCGATTCTCATTCAGCCCGACTTCAGCGTCACCGTACAGCCTCCCGTAGACTTTCCCACCGGCGTCCGTATCAGCGAGCTCTTCGACATACGCAACTACGACATCTATCCCCGTTACGAGCTCACGAAATACTCCTACACCCGCGCCCGGAGCCACAGGTTCACCTACGAGGAGCTGATCGCGTTCATCGAGGAGCATTCGGAGAACGAGCCGCCCCACAACATCGTAATGACGATAAAGGCGTGGGAGCGGGCCTTCTCCGGAGTGAGCCTCTACGAGGGGATAGTCCTCGAGGTCGACGAGGAGCGTTCTCACCTCGTCGACCACACTCCCGGACTGCAGGAGCACATCCTCCACTCGTTCGGAGGCGGGCTCTACCTGCTCGACCCTTCGACCGTCGATGAATGGACGAGGGCACTCGAGAAGAGCGGAATCGAGCCCGTCCCCCCCATTCACCGTCCCGGATCAGAGACGCGGGCCGAAACGGCACAACAACCGGGCCCGCCCCTCGCCTCGATCTATGCCGCCGAGCTCCGTAATGAGCTGCGCGAGGACGAATCGGACGAGGCCCGCTCGCCGTTATCCGCCGCCCCCGGCTCGCCGTCCCGACATCCGGCCTTCTCTAGTGCACAGGAGAAGCTGGATGCCGACGAGCTCTACGAGGAGCTGCGACGGGCGGCGGAACCTCTCTCGCTCAGCGAAAACCAGCGAAGGGAGCTGCAGCAGTACATCGACCACAAGCTCCTCCTCTTTCCCGAGCAGGTCGGCCGCCACATGCTCAGCGACGAAACCACCGAGGCACGGGGAATCGACTACTCCGGCAAGGTACGCATAGTCGAGCAGTCGGTCTCTCACGAGTTCGATCTGTTGGAAATCGTGCAGCGCATGCCGGCGGGCAAACCGAAGCGGATGCTGCTGCGGCCGGAGCGGCTCGAAAGGGGCGAGAAGGAGCTCTACCTCAACGGTCGAGAGCTCCCACACGGGGAGGTGCAGAGAATCCCCGTGGGAAAGATCAGCTACGTCAAGCGCTGGAAGAGCTCGCTCTTTACCGGACTCGAGGATTCGAACCGCCGGTGAAGATGCGGAACTGCGCCTGCGCCTGGGTGCGCAGCATTTCGGCCCCGCCGATGGTCGCGCAGCCCCCCTCCCGCGCCCGCTGCATGAAGCGGGTCACCGCCGGTGTGTAGATGATGTCGTAGACCGTCTCGGCACCGCTGAAGCGGTAGGAGGGGAGCGGTTCATCCTCCGGGTGCGGCTCCATACCTATGCTCGTAGTCTGTACGATGAGATCGTACGGTCCCGATTCGGCCGCCTGCTCCAGCGAGAGGGCGCGGCCGCCTACTTCGGCAGCCAACCGCTCGGCCTTCCCGACCGTCCTGTTGCACACGGAAACCTCCACAGCTCTATCGTTCAGGGCGTGCACCGCCGTACGCGCCGCCCCTCCGGCTCCTATCACGAGGCAGTTGCGGATCGCCCCCCGCCCGATGAGTCCCTCGAGTGGGGCGAGAAAGCCCTCGTAGTCGGTGTTCGTCCCGTGCCAGCCTCTCGGTCCGCGGTAGACGGTGTTGCAGGCACCGATTTTCTTCACCACCCCGTCTACCTCGTCGAGCTCGGAGATTACCGCCTCCTTGTGCGGTACGGTCACCGAGAATCCGTCCACCGGCAGCGCCTCCGCGAGCCGAAAGAAGGCCTTCGGATCGTCGACGAGAAAGGGAAGGTAGACCGCCTGCAAGCCCGCCTCCCGCAGCCATCCGTTGTGTATGAGAGGTGAACGGCTGTGCGCCACCGGATTGCCGATGATGCCCAGAATCTTCGTCCCGGCGCCTATCTCCTCGGCACGGTAGACCTCCGCAAGCTCTTCCAAGGTGGGCACCGCCGCCTGAGAGGGGGCGGGGGAGGGCTCGACCCTCCCCCGCCCCGGAGCGGAGCCGTATTCCCTCACGGAGCGCTCGTCCAGCGCATAGGTCCACAGGGAGCCGAAGCGCCGGTAGAGTATCCGGGTAAAGAGTCCCGGCTCACCCTCCCCGACGAGAATCTTCTCCTCGATCCCGGAGAGCTCCTCTGCGGCCCGCACGAATCGGAGGGCATCCGCCGTGCCGCGAAGCTCGGCGGCCACCTTTACGACTGCGCCGCCGGCTCTCGCAGCCTCCGCCCTCCTCCGCAGATCCGCAGGCGGGCCGCCCGAGAAGTAGAGCCGCCGCACCAGCCGTCCCCCACCCTCTCTCAGCTCATCGGAGCGCGCGATCTTCTCGGCAGTCTCCTCGTCGGCGGTTTCGACATAGGCCGCTTTCCTCCTCGCCGCTGCGAGAAGGATGTCTGTCGCCTCCCCTTCGGTCCCGTAGTCGGCAACGACCACCGGGAGCGGCGATTCGGCGATGAGCCGCTCGACTTCCGGCGGTCTGATCTCGGAGTGAGATACGATCCCGAGTTCGGCCATCGACACCCTGTCTCTATTCCGTTCGATCAGATTCAGATTCTCCCGTACACCTTTCTCCGTCAACTCTAGACACAACATCCTCTGCCGCTCCTCTCTCCTTTCGTACTCACCTCTTTCAGCTACTCGATCTGAGCCTCGAGACTTCGCAGCCGGTCCTGCAGCTCCTCGTCGTCGGGGCGGGATGCCACCGCCTGCCTTAGATACCTCGCGGCCTTCGCCGTCTCTCCCTGCTGCTGGTACAACTCCGAGATACGGATGAGGGCCCTCGTGTTCTGCATGTTCTCGTAGAGCGCGGACTGGAGGCTGGCGATCTTGGCTTCCGCTCCCCCCTGCACCTCGCTCAGGTAGAAATACAGAATGCTCCTCACCTCGGAGGAGTCGCTGTTCTCGAGACGGCGATTGACGTAGTCGCGCAGATCCTGTTCGCGGCCGGCCTCCAGGAGCGTGTCGAGATATACGGTAATCGCCGCGGGCTCTTCGGGAAACAGCTCTATGAGCTCGATCGCGTAGGAGAGCGCCTCCTCGGTGCTCCCCCGGCCCCTGTAGAGCCGCACCGCCGATTTCAGCACTTCGTAGTCCTGCGGACTGTACTCCAAGAGCCGCTGCAGATACTCCTCTCCATCCTCCCATCGTGCGAGCCGCACCGCGAGCTCGAGGAGACTTGTGAGCAGCTGCATGTTCCACGTCTCTTCGCCCCACCGCTGCCGCAGCAACGAATAGGCATCCTCTTCTCTGCCGCTGCTCACCATGACCTCCGACAGGAGGATGGAGAACTCGTATACCTCGGGGTACGAAGCGAGCCCGCGTCGCGCGAGTTGCTCCGCTTCCCGGTAATTTGCCCTATCGGCTGCCGCACGCCCGCGAACGAGGATCGTTTCGGCAGTCTCCTCGTGCTCGCGCTCATAGCCGCGCACCAGCCGCATCGCCTTCTCCGCATCTCCCCGCTTCTCGAGCAGCACGGCCCGCAGGAGGAGGAGCCTCCCGTCGTCGGAGAAACGGGATATGGCGGAGGAGAGCAGTGCATCGGCCCGCTCGTACCGTCCGAGGGTGACGAGGACCTCCAGCGCAGCGCGCGTCACCTCGAGCCTATCCGGAAAACGCTCGAGCAGAAGCTCTGCATAGGCGAGGACCTGTTTCGGGCGTCCGCGGCACTCTGCGAGCTCTACCGCCGCGAGCAAGGCGGGATAGCATGAGGGATCCGCCTCCGATATATGCAGGAAGCGATCGAGAGCATCTCCCTCCTGCCCCTCCATACGGAGCGAGACTCCCAGGAGGTAGCTCACCAGAAGCGAATCCGGATTCACCTCCGCGAGCTGCTCGACGGTCTCTCGAGCCCTCGCCACATCCTGCGCATCCGATCCCGTCAGCAGGGTGAGGGAGGAGAGGAGGAGCGTAATGAAATCGGTCTTCCCGCTCTCCACCTCGGGATAGCTGCCCGCCTCTACCTCCTCTACGATCCTCCCATAGATGCTCGTGGCCGGCAGGGACACCATGTAGTCCTCGTCTTTAAGGTACGGATAGACGATGCTGCGTATGGAGAGTGCGGCATAGGCGAGCTCTGCGCCGCGCTCGGTGCTGTGGAGATTCTCGGATCTCAGAAGATCGAGTCCCTCCTCTAAGGCGGCGGGAGTGCCGACCGCGATGGAGTTGCGGGCCTCTTCGAAGACCTGGGCTCTTCTGCGGATCTCCTGCTGCAGGCCGTCATCGGCCTCTTCGGTGCCGCCGGAACCCGCACACCCGGACAAGAAAAGCGCACCCGATAGGAAAAGAAGTGCCGTCAAAAATGCTGCGATTCTTCCCAAGGTATCTCGGTCTCTCCCGGTCTTCTTTCGACGATTAGAGGAGTGTAGCAGAACCCACCTCTCTTGCAAACCCTATACGCCTGTGATACATTCCCGACCATAGATGACACGATCGATGTTTTCACGCCAGCTTACCATCGTTGGAATACTGTTTCTCCTGTCGGCAGCATTCGTCTACATAGGCTGTCGTGAAAACGGCCCGGAACCCAGCGAAGCCTATCGGCCCTACATCGTAGGAAGCGAGGAGCAGAAAGAGGAGCTGCGGAGCCTTTTTACCACCCTCGAGGGTGAGCCGGAGAGCCCCGAGAACAGGTTCATCATCATTCAGGAGATTACCAAGATTCTGCACGCGCAGGAACGAAACAATCTCCTCAACCTCTTTCTCACCACTTACGTGGAGAACCACCGCGACGATCCGTTCAACGGCTTCTATCTACTTATCGTCGCAAGAAACTATCTCGAAAAGGGCGCCGAGCCATTTGCGGTACACTATTTCGAGAGAATTCTCAAAAATCACCCCGATCTCTCGGTAAACGACCGCTCTATCCACTACGTCTGCCTGAGCAATCTCATAAAACTGGTGGAGAACCCGGAGGTCAAGGTCACCTACTACAAGAGCCTCATTTCCCGCTTCGGCGACAAGATCGAAAAGGGACCGACCTACTACCACCTCGCCGACACCTACGAGGAGCTCGGGGAGTGGGACCTCGCGATACAGGCCTACCGCAACTTCCTCAACTATCCGAACGCCGAGGTCGAGGGAGTCCCGAACGCGCAAGAGCAGGTGCTCACCATGATCGAGTTCTACGACTACAAGAACAAGAACTGGACCATGGAGAGTCTCGACAAGCTCGTGAGCACGATAAAGTACGCCATCCGCACCAGAAATGCATCGCTGCTGAGCCGCTACCGCGCGAAGGTCAACTTCTTCGCCGTCTCATGGGAGGAGCGGAAGGTGGATGCGGACCTCAACTTCCTGGAGGGTCTGAACGCCTTCCTCAACCGGCGCATCCACTACTCGGGCGAGCTCGACCTCGACTCGAACGCGCAGGAGGCGTACCTGAAGACCTGGGGCTGGTCCTACCGCATCAAGACCTGGTACCTCTACTTCCGCCGGGTCCATTTCCCCTCCAATCCCGAGATTCACGGCCAGTGGGAGTGGGGAGGAATCTATTTCGGAGAGAAGCCCTTTGCCGGCACCCGTTTCCCCAATTAACCGATCCATCGGGGCAAATATTCGGGCCGCGATGCGGTAAGAGGCTGTAAATGGCCGGGAAAAGTGTCGATAATGGGAGGGATGACGCCGGTGACACGCCGCACACAGCTCCTACGCAGACTCATCGTCCTCCTCATGCTGCTCCCATGGCCGACCGTGCTCGCAACCGCGCAGGAGCAGATCGACTTCTCTACCGAGCTCTCGGTTGATTGGAGAAGGGGTGAGATCGAGCTCCGTTTCGTCTTCCCCCTCTCCGAGGGGCAAGCGCTCTCTCCCAGACTGCGAGATCTCTACACGCGCACGAGCCGCAGCAATCTCGGATTCTCCTTCGTAGATGAGTTCTCTCGACTCAGGCTGAACTCCCGCACCGACGTGGGCGGGTATCTAAAGCAGCATCCGCAGATCGCCATGGAACTGAGCACGAGAAGCGCAGACGGCTACCTGGAGACCGACTCCTCCTACTCCGAGAACTTCTCCGAGTTCCGCGTCACCTACCGTTTTCCCCTCCATTCACTCTTCGCCGAACCCTTCATCGCCCACGACTCCGCAGCTCCTCCACCGCCCCTCCTCAGATACGTGCCTTCGGGCCCCTTTTCCGGGATCGTCATTTATGTTGAGGAGGAGCTCCCGGTTCACGGCACCAACGTCAGCGACGGGCTCTCCCCCGCCCTCTTTCCCCGCGTGTACAGCAATGATATGGAGCTGCTCGCAGCCAAAGAGATGGTTGCCCCCGAAGCGCTCGAGCAGTGGGGTATGGTCGGCTACTACAGCCGCGAGCAGATCGACAGCCTGTCGGAGAGAGTCGGCGAGGTGCCGCTCTACACCAAGGCCTCCGCACTCTTCGGAGAAGAGCCGACCGATCTCCTCATTCCGCGCAGGGGGGCCGAGCTCATCCTATCGAGCGAGGAGACCGTGCGCCTCATCAGCGAAGGAAAGATCGCGATCGTACACGAAGCCCCGTTACATTGACTTTCACCCCTCATACGTTCTATACATTGAGTATGAAGTGGACCGAACGCGTGCAATTCCGCCCTATCTTTCTCTCTCCCCTCTTCCTACTGATCGTCCTCACATTCGCGAGCGTTACGAGCTGCGGCTTCGGACCGATTGGTTACGGAGTGATGCTGCTCTCGCCGAACGGGGACGTCGTGACCACCGGCGCCGTGGTAGAGGTGGAGGAGAAGAGCTCCCTCAATGAGACCTACACGATCGCAGCTTCCGACGGCAGCGAGCTCGTCGAGATCGACATGTGGAGAGTGGCCTTCTTCGACAAGAGGGAGAAGGCCGAGGACTACGCGGAGGCATACGAAGAGTACGTGGACATCTACGCGAAGAATACACGCGACGGACTCGCGGTCCGGGAAAAACCGGATGTGAGCTCACCGCGTGTTTACAAGATGCGCAAGGGGCAGGAGGTGAAGATTCTCGACCGAGAGGAGGAACAGGTCACCGTAGGCTCCCAAAGCGGCTACTGGTACGAGGTCCTGACAAAGGACGGAGCACAGGGCTACTGCTTCGACCCCTACCTGAAGATCTACGACATAGACGCCGCGCCGGTCGAGGACGAGGCACCCGACCTCTCACGGGTGCGCGAGGTCTTAGAACGGACCTACCGCCCTGTGGATTTCGAGCTCATGCAGGAGAAGGGCCACATCAAGCTCGACAAATTTTCCGAGGACTACGGCTTCTTCCCATATCCCGAGGAAAAACGTCTGGAGGTGAAAACCTTCGACTACAGCCACAGTTTCGAATACGAAGAAATCGAGAAGCAGAGCGAACGCTCCTATCTCTTCAGCGGAAGCGGAGTAGAGCTGCGCATCGACGACGAGAAGCACATTACCCTCATCTACACCAAGGAGGACCGGAACTACTCTCCGGGATTCGTCCTCGTCGAGAACATCGAAGAGATCCGCGAGAAGGAGATGGAGCGCAGACGAGGCCTTCTCGAGGAGCTCGTTGAAAGAGGCCCCTCGTACCACAGCAGCGCCTACGGCACCATTCGCTTCTCCGAAAACGGCTCCTTCACCTGGGAACGCTTCGAACGGCTCGTCCCCCGCATAATCCCCCAGAGCAGTCGGGGCCGGGGAGACATACGCTTCGACCACTTCGTGGGCTCGGAGGTCGGCGGCGCGTACAAGGGAGCGTTCAGCCTAGACTTCACGGGAACCGATGGCAAGCCTCCCGTATTTCTCTACGCCCTCGACGGTGGAAAGCTCACACTCGAGTATGTCTCGGAGAGGAATATCGAAAACCGCGTGGTGCTGCAACGCAACGCATCACCGCTGATCATGGCCTTTTTTTCGCAGTCATGAAGACGGTCCAAGCTTCCTCCGTCTCCCTCGCCTTCGGAGACAGATACGTCCTCAGAGACGCCGATATCACACTCACCACACAGAGCCGCGCCGCGCTCGCAGGGGGGAACGGAAGCGGCAAGTCTACCCTCATGAAGATCATCGCCGGCATTACCGCCGTCGATGGCGGAAAACTAGCCACCTCGCCCGAGACGCGCATATCCTACCTGCCGCAGAGCGGCCGCGAGTACTCCGGAAAACCGCTGCGAGAGGAGGTGGAGAGCGCCTTCGAGCCGCTGCACGAGCTCTCCCGGGAGAAAAAACTCATCGGAGAGCGGCTCGAGTCGAGCAAAGTCCACGACGAGAAGACCGAAGAGCTCATCCACCGTCATCACGAAATAGAGGAGGAGCTGTTAGAGAGCGGCTACTACGTACGCGATGCGGAGATAGACAAGGTGCTCGTCGGTCTCGGCTTCACCCGAAGCGATTTCGGCAAGGGTTGCGAGGCCTTCTCCGGGGGCTGGCAGATGCGGATCGCCCTCGCGAAGGTACTGCTCGAGCACCCGGATATACTCCTGCTCGACGAACCGACGAACTACCTCGACTACGAGGCTCGTTCGTGGCTCGAGGAGTTCCTCGGCAGCTATCACGGCGGCTATCTCATCGTCTCTCACGACCGCTACTTCCTCGATGTCACCGTGAACGAGGTATACGAGCTCTTCTTGGGAAAGGTGCACCGCTACGTGGGCAACTACAGCACCTACCGAGAGAAGCGGAGCAAGGAGCTGGAGGAGCTCAAGAAGCGCTACGAGGAGCAGCAGGCCGAGATTGCCCGCACCGAAGCCTTCATACAAAAGTTCCGCTACAACGCGTCTAAGGCCTCACAGGTGCAGAGCCGGATCAAGTACCTGGAGAAACTCGAGCGCATAGAGTTGCCCGAAGGCATGAAGAGCATAAGCTTCTCGTTTCCCCCTGCCCCGCATTCAGGAAAGAAAGTCCTCTCCGTCGATTCCCTCTCTAAATCCTACGGTGAAAACCGGGTCATCGCCGGACTTTCATTCGAGCTGCGGAGGGGCGACAAGCTCGTGGTCACCGGTGTGAACGGCGCGGGAAAGAGTACCCTGCTACGGATCCTCTCAGGCCGAGACCAGGACTATGAGGGAACCGTGGTCGAGGGAAGCGGTGTGCAGATCGGCTACTTCTCCCAGGAACAGAAGGATCTGGAGAGCTCGAGCGATTCTGTCATCGACACCATGGAGCGCGAAACGCCGACCGAACGCATCCCCGACCTGCGCTCTCTCTTGGGCGCCTTTCTCTTCCGCGGCGACGAGATCTACAAGGCGGTGAACGTGCTGAGCGGTGGTGAGATGAGCCGTCTCGCGCTCCTCCGGCTCCTGTTGAAACCGCACAACCTCCTGATCCTCGACGAGCCGACGAACCACCTGGATATCCACTCGAAGGACGTGCTTCTCGATGCGTTGACCCGTTTCGAAGGCTCCCTCGTCTTCGTCTCCCACGACCGCTACTTCATCGAGCGGCTCGCCACCCGGGTGCTCGAGCTGAGCCCCGAAGGTCCGAAAGAATACCCCGGTGACTTCTCCTACTACCTCTATCGTAAGCAGAAAGAGGCGACGGCCGAGACGCAGCCACAGCCGGAAGCTGCCGCCGACAGGGGCGCGGAGAACAGCTCTGAGCCCGGCGGGGAGCCGAACAACGGGGAGCGGGGAGGCCGCAAGGGCGACTACGAGCAGGCGAAGCAGCGCAAGAACCGTCTTCGATCGATAGCGCGAGAGGAGGAGAAGCTCCTCGAGCGTATAGAGCAGGCCGAAGCACAGCACCAGGGGCTGCAGAATCGCCTCGCCGATCCGGAGGTCTACTCGAACGGGAAGAAGGCTGCGGAAATACAGCAGGAGCTAAGACAGAACGAAGGACTCCAGCAGGAGCTCGCCGATCAGTGGGAATCCATAGAGGAGGAGAAGGCCCGCCTCGAGGAGCTGGTCTACGAGTAGCATGCCCGCCGGTCCAATTATTCCGCCCCTCCCCCTCGTTCTCGCTTCCTCCTCCCCCAGACGCAGAGAGCTGCTCGAGAAGATCGGCCTGCCCATAGAGGTCGTTCCCTCCCCATTCGAGGAGTCCTTCGAAGATCAGAACCCGCAGGCGGAGGCCGAGAGGCTTGCAAAGGGCAAGGTAGAGAGCCTGCTCGAAGAGAAGCCCTCTCTGCGCGATCGGCTCGTACTCGGGGCCGACACGGTCATCGACATAGACGGGCGTGTTTTAGGCAAGCCCGGAACCGAGGAGGATGCGGCCTCTTTTCTCGAACTGCTCGCCGGGAGGAGCCACCGGGTCATCACCTCACTCGCACTCTACGCCCCGCAGTCGGGAACGAACTCAACGAATACCTCGACAGGGGGTGCCTCCCGTATACATGGGCCGCTGCACTCCGGAGACCACCCGATTCCCGAGATCCTCGTGGACTCGGAGCCGACGCGTATCCGGGTCGCTCCGCTCTCAGAAGCGGAGATCCGGTGGTATGTCTCCACCGGCGAGTGGCAAGGCGCCGCCGGCGGCTACCGTATTCAGGGGCTCGGAGCACTGTTCGTCGAAGGGCTCGAAGGCTGCTACTTCAACGTCATGGGGTTGCCTCTCTCCCTCTTTTATGGCATGGTACGGAGGCACGGATACGACCTCCTGCAGAGTCTGTCCGGCGAATCTTCCGCCGTGTAATCGGCGAGAAATATGAGAAGGAATAGCGGATTCGGGCCATCGGTCCGTCCGCGCGTAGAGGAGGAAACTCTTGTCAGTAGTAACTATGAAAAGTCTGCTCGAATCGGGCGTACATTTCGGGCACCAGACCAAACGTTGGGATCCGCGGATGAAGAAGTATATCTTCGCCGAGCGCAACGGGATCCACATCATCGACCTGCAGAAGACGATCGCCGCCATCAAGGAGACCTATGACATGATCAGGGAACAGGTCAAGGAGGGCAAATCGATCCTCTTCGTAGGTACCAAGAAACAGGCTCAGCAGGCGATCGAGCGCGAGGCTCAACGCTGCGGCATGTACTACGTGAACAACCGCTGGCTCGGCGGTATGCTCACCAACTTCGCCACCATCAAAAAATCCATTCTCAGACTCAAGAAGATCGAAAAAATGGAGATCGACGGAACCTTCGAGAGCCTCACCAAGAAAGAGGTTTCGGCTCTCAACAAGGAGCGTCAGCGGCTCGAAAAGAACCTCGGCGGGATCAAGGAGATGAAGGATCTCCCCGGAGCCATCTTCATCATCGACACCAGAAAGGAGTCCATCGCCGTAGCCGAGGCAAAGCGCATGGGCATTCCCATCGTCGCGGTAGTCGACACCAACTGTAATCCGACGGACATCGACTACCCCATACCCGGAAACGACGATGCTATTCGCGCCATCTCCCTCTTTACCAAGGTCATAGCGGACGCGGTGGTCGATGCGGACAACGAAATCGGCATCCAGATCATCGAGACCCTTCAGGACGAAGAGGAAGCTACCGAAGAAGCCGAGAGCAAAGAGGCCGCCCAGGACGAGGCGAGTTCCGAGGCCGCATCCGAAGAAGCAGAAGAGCAGCCGGCAGCTTCCGCCGGAGCCGAAGACTTCGAGACGGTCAGCGTAGCCGAGAGCATCCAGGACAAGGCGGAACAGGCCTCCGAGGATTTCACTACCGAAGATTACTCCGAATTCCAGCCCGAAAAGCCCGAGGAGAAACCCGCGGAGCCCGAGGTCAGCGAAGAGGAAGAGGAGTACATCGAAGAAGAGGATAAGCTCTACGAAGAGGATGAGTAGAGCCGTTCAATACTCACAACTACCAAATACAAGGAGTGGATCGTGGAAATAAAAGCAGCCGATGTCAAACGACTGAGGGATAAAACCGGCGCCGGAATGCTCGACTGTAAGAAGGCGCTCAAAGAGGCCGAGGGCGATTTCGCCGAGGCAGAGAAGAGGCTCAAGGAGATGGGTCTCGCCGCCGCGGCGAAGAGAAGCGGCAGGGCCACCAAAGAGGGCCGAGTCTTTACCAAGGTGGGCGAAAAGAGGGCGGTCGTGCTCGAGCTCGCCTGCGAGACCGATTTCGTTGCCCGCAACGCCGACTTCATCAAGCTCGGCGAGCGCATGGTGAGTCTGATCATCGAAAAGGGGCTCACCGAGCCGAACGACGAGTTGAACGAGATGGTAAAGGACACCATCAGCACCATTAAAGAGAACATGGCGCTGAAGAGGTTCAAGACCATAGAGATCGGCGAGAACGAGATAGTCAGCGAGTATGTGCACGGCGAAGGCGCCATCGGCGTGCTCGTCAAGCTCAAGGCCGACTCCCAAGAGACCCTGCAGAATGAAGCGGTCAGGCAATTCGCCTTCGACACGGCCCTGCACATCGCCGCCTTTAACCCGCTCTATCTCGATCAGAACAGTGTCGACGACGAGTACCGCAGTGAGCAGGAGGCCATTTTCCGCAAACAGGCGGAGAACCTCGGCAAGCCCGAGAAGGTGCTCGAGGGCATCGTGAAGGGAAAGCTGAACAAGCACTTCTCGGAGGTCTGCCTTCTCGACCAGGGCTTCGTGAAAGAGGAGAAGCAGAGCGTCGCGAAAATGATGCAGCATGTCGCGAAGGAAGCCGGCGGAGAGCTCTCAATAGAGGATTTCGTCTACTTCCGTGTCGGCGAAGACACAGAATAAGATAGAGAATACAGAGCCGCCGCAGGCCTTTCAAAGCCTCGGCGGCTTCTCTTTTTACCGTGAATCGTGCTACATTCGAGTATCCCAGAGGAGGAAATGATGAAAGAGATTATCAAAGATGCCAAAGAGAGAATGAAGAAGAGCGTCGCGACCCTCAAGGACGAGTTCAACTCGATGAGAACCGGGAGGGCCTCCACCGCTCTGTTCGAAAAGATCAAGGTCGACTACTACGGTCAGCCCACGCCCCTCAACCAGGCGGCTACCATATCCGCTCCTGAAGCCCGTCTCATCGTCATTCAGCCATGGGACAAGAGCCTGCTCGGGGAGATAGAGAAGGCCATCCAGAAGTCGGAGCTTTCGGTAAACCCGAACAACGACGGAAAGGTGATCCGCATCAACATTCCCCCTCTCACCGAAGACAGACGAAAAGAGCTGGTCAAGATCGCCAAGAACACCGCAGAGCAGAGCAAGGTCGCCGTCCGCAACATCCGCCGCGACGCAAACGACGAGCTGAAGAAGCAGGCAAAGAGCGGCGATATCAGCGAGGATGACGAGAAGAGAGGCACCGACGAGATCCAGAAGCTCACCGACTCCCACATAGAGGAGATCGACTCCCTTCTCGAATCCAAAGAACAGGAGATAATGGAAGTATAGTGACACAGGAGCAGACCGCCCCGCTCGACCCGTCTTCCGTTCCCGCACACATAGGGATCATCATGGACGGGAACGGCCGCTGGGCCGAGGAACGGGGCAAGCCGAGGTCATTCGGACACAAGCATGGAATCGATGCGGCAAAACGGATCATCAAATCCGCGATCTCCATCGGTGTCTCCTACATCACCCTCTACACCTTCTCCACCGAGAACTGGCGCCGTCCGCAGCGAGAGGTCAACTTCCTCATGCGGATGCTCAAGCACCACATGAAGCACGACGTCGGCTTCTACCACGAGAACCGCATCCGCCTGCGCCACGCCGGGGATCTGCCCGGACTTCCCGGCGACATCCAGACGGAGATACGCAAGAGCATCGACGCCACAAAAGATTACGACGCCATTACCGCGGTCCTCGCCATAAACTACGGAGGACGGGACGAGATAACCCGGGCTTTCGAGAGGTGGCGGAGGGATGACGATACCCGCGAGATCGGCCCGGAGACGCTCTCACACTATCTCGACAACCCCGACATACCCGATCCGGACATGATTATCCGAAGCGCAGGGGAGATGCGGCTGAGCAACTTCCTCATTTGGGAGAGCGCCTACGCCGAATTGTACTACTCCACGAAGCTCTGGCCCGATTGGCACGATGCGGATCTGCGTGAGGCGCTTGCAGATTACAGGCGGCGCAAGAGGAAGTTCGGCGGTACTGCATGACCAATTTCTTCCAACGTACCCTGCTCTTCGTTATCGGACTGCCGATCCTCCTCTTTATCATCATCTATTTCGACCGTTTTTCACACCTCGGCTGGAGCCTGATCGTCGTGGCTACCTCGACTTTGGGCACCGTCGAATCGCTCTCCCTCTTCGTTCCCGAGAATAGGAGGTGGGAGCTCGTGCTCCTGCCCTTCTTCGGCGCGCTCGTGCCTGCGGCGGCCGTACTTGACTACCTCTACGAACCGCAGGTTCATCTCATGCTCCTCGCCTTCGTCATGACCGCTTTCGTCGTCCTGATTATCCGGCTCCTGACATGGAGCGGCGAGAATCCGTCCCTCTTTACCAGACGCACGACGGCGCTACTCGCGGCGGCCATCTACCCCTCGCTTTTCATGGCCTTTCTCGTGCGTTTTGCCGAATTTTCTGAGCCTCTACTTGCGGTGCTGCTGTTTCTAGTACTCAATTTCGGAAACGACACCTGCGCCTACCTCGCGGGCAGATTTTTCGGCAACCACTCGAAACGCATCTTTTCGGTCAGTCCAAAGAAAACCCTCGTCGGTTACATCGGCGGCTTCACGGGGGCAGTCCTGCTCGGAAGTCTGTTTGCAGTGCTGCTCCCCGAACTCTTCTCCGTGGCTTGGTTCCTGCGGGTTCCATTTTTCCTGATCACCGCTGTAATCGCCGACGTCGGAGACCTGATAGAATCTGCACTCAAGAGGGGCGCAGAGAAGAAGGATTCGGGAAATGTCGTACCCGGCCGCGGCGGAATGCTCGATTCCATCGACTCTCTTCTTTTCAGTGCTCCCTTTTTCTATTATATTGGTTTAATAATCTTTACGTAGGTTATTACGACACATGCAGAAAAGACGTGTAATCATATTAGGTGCCACCGGCTCGATCGGACGGAGCTCCTTCGAGGTGCTGCGAAACCTCAATAAAGACGAAGAGAGATACCGCATCGTCGGACTCTCCTGCCGATCGAAGGCCGAAGAGCTGGTAAGCATTGCCGCAGAGTTCGGTGTCTCCTCGCTCGCCGCCTCTGATCCCGACGCACAGCGTCCCGAAATACGCTTTTGCGGAGAAGATGCGGTGCTGCGTCTGATAGAAGAGACGGAAGCCGACATCGTGATAAACGGCATAGCCGGCTCTCCGGGGCTCATGCCCTCTCTCCGTGCTCTCGAACGTGGTTTTGACCTCGCCCTCGCGAACAAGGAGACCGTCGTCATGGCCGGACCCCTCATGTTCGAGACGGCGCGGCGCACCGGCGCCTCCGTTATACCGGTAGATTCGGAGCACTCGGCCCTCTTTCACCTGCTCGAGGGCAGGAAGAGGGAGCAGGTGCGCCGACTCATCATCACCGCATCCGGAGGAGCGTTCAGACAGACACCCCTCGACCGTTTTCCAGACCTCCGCGTTGCCGACGCGCTCGCCCATCCCACATGGGACATGGGCGCAAAGATCACCATAGACTCCGCCACCATGGCCAACAAGGGCCTCGAGGTCATCGAGGCCCACAGACTCTTCGACATGGGGGCCGATGAGATCACGGTGGTGATACATCCGCAGAGCACGGTCCACTCCTTTATCGAGACCGTAGACGGCTCCCTCTACGCCCAGTTGAGTGCTCCCGACATGAAGATCCCGATACAGAACGCCCTCACCTATCCGCAGCTGTCGTTTTCACCTTACGGAGGGCTCTCCTTCGAAGATCTCGAGCTCAGCTTTTCGAAACCTGATGCCTCCCGCTATCCCATGCTCCCGCTCGCTTACGAGACCATACGGGACGAGGGCCCTCTGCCCATCGTCTACAATGCGGCTAACGAGATAGCCGTCGAGGCCTTCATGTCGGAGAGAATTCCGTTTACCGGCATCGCCGAGACGGTCGAAAAGACCCTCTCGCAGGAGTGGAGAGGAGACGCACCGTCGACGGTAGAGGAGACGATGGAGATCCACAGAGAGGCCGAGCAGAGGGCCGGGCAGAACCTCGTACATCGAAAGGAACACACATGATACTGACCATACTTCTCGGAATTCTCGGCCTCGGCATCGTCGTGTTCGTCCACGAACTCGGCCACTTCCTCATCGCGAAGGCCGGAGGCATCACCGTCGAGGCCTTCTCGATCGGATGGGGAAAACCGATCTATCGACGGCAGTGGAGGGGAACCGAATACCGCATCGGCATGCTCCCTATAGGCGGGTATTGCAAGATGAAGGGCGAGGAGCTCTTCAAACAGGCCCTCGAGGACAATCAGGACCGCATTTACCACGAGGAGGGTTCGCTCTTTTCCGCTCCGGTGTGGAAGCGGCTGCTCACCTACATCGGAGGTCCCGCCTTCAACTTTCTCTTCGCTGTGCTCGTCCTCTCCCTCATCTGGTTCGTCGGTTTCTCCATAGAGACCTTCGAGAACAAGGTGGTGCTCGTCTCCGACTATCCCTCCCTTTTCGAGAGCAGAGAGTACCCCTCCGACAGGGCCGGCCTGCAGACGGGAGACCGCATCATAGAGATAAACGGCCAGGAGGTGGAGAACTACTCCGACATCCGACAGATCGTCGCGAAGGCGCCGAACCAGACGCTGCCGATGAAAGTCGAGCGTGAGGGTAGAACGGTCTCGCTGTCTATCACCCCGGAGCTCGACAAGAGCAGCGGAGCGGGGAAGATAGGCGTATCGGCCTGGATAGAGCCGGTAATAGACGAGGTTGCGGAGGACGGCAGCGCCGAGATCGCCGGCCTCCGGAGCGGAGATCGCATCGTCGCGGTGAACGGAAAAGAGGTGGAACACTACCTCGAGCTGTACGCCGCCATGTCTGAGCGGCCCGATGAGCTCTCCATCACATATCTCAGAGACGGTGTGCGAGGGCAGACCCGGCTCGCGCCGAAATACGGCGAAAACGGCAATCCGAACCTCGGCATCACCTTCGAGCGCATAGAGGTTTCGAGTCCCTCGATGGGCCCCTTCTCCGCGCTGTGGAAGGGCGCGAAGGAATCGGTAGAGACCTTTGCCCTCACGATCCACGGCCTCATTCTCCTTTTTTCGGGTGTGGATGTGCAGCAGGCCGTCTCCGGCCCCATCCGCATCACCTATCTTGTCGGAGAGGTAGCCACATCGAGTTTCGCCGAAGGGGTGGGGAGCGGATTCACCACCCTCTTCCGTTTCCTGAGCTTTCTCAGCGTTGCCCTCTGTTTCGGCAACCTCCTGCCGATCCCGGCGCTCGACGGTGGTTTCATCATCCTCTCGCTCGTGGAGATGTTCAAGGGAACCTCGGTGAGCCCGAAGACCTTTTACCGATATCAGACCGTAGGTTTCATCATCATACTCATGCTGCTCTTTTTTACCACGTTCGGCGATATTTCGTACCTATTTTCGCAGTAGCGATGCACAGAAGTGAGGAGGCGTATGAATAGAGAACTAACATGTCACTGCGGCGAGACGGTGGAAGCCGACTTTCCCGAAGAGATCGACATCTCCTCGAAGCCCGAAACCATCGAAGAGATACTCAACGGCAGCTTCCTTTCGGTTACCTGTGACTCCTGCGGAGAGCTGCTCAAACCCGAGTTCAGCACGCGCATCTACGATTCCGGCGGCAGGCTGGACCTCTACTACCTCCCCGAGCTCGAGCGCACCAGGTACCTCGCGGGGAAAATCGAGACAGAGGCCGAGCGAGTAGCGGTGGGCTTCACCGAGCTGCGGGAGAAGATACTCATATTCTCGAACAACCTCGATGACCGGGCGGTGGAGATACTCAAGTTCATGCTCCTCGAGAAAATCGACGAACCGAACAAGTCCGATATCACGCTGGTGGAGATCAATGACGAGGAAGAGCTCGTCTTCCACATCGAGGGAATAAAGGAGAACGAAGTAGGCGTCTCGAAGGTGCCCATGCATCTCTATAGGAGGATCTACGATTCGCTCGACGAACGTCTGCAGGAGGAGCCTTTCACGAGCATAGCCGAAGGACAGTATGTCTCGATACACAAAATCAGCATAGAGGATGAAGAGTCGTGAAAAAGATACTGTTGAGCCTGTGTGCATTCGTCTGCCTGACCCTCACCTTAGCCGCCGAAGAGAGAGTCGTAGTCAATACCGGCCACACCGCCCCCATCCTCGACCTCGCCTTTCTCCGAGCCGAGAACAGCCTCTTTACGACCGGCGAGGACGGTACGGTGAGGAAATGGGACATCCGGAGCAAACGGCTGCGGAAGAAGCTGCAGATTTCGCATCTTCCGGTCGTGCGTATTACCGTGCACCCAGAAGAGCCGCTCATCGCCCTCGTAGAGACCGACAGAATCAACACCTATCATCTGAGTGTGTGGAACTACTCCACCGAGGAGGAGCTCTACTCGCACAAGATATCGGAGGTTCCACTCTTTCTCCGATTCTCTCCGAAGGGCACCTACCTCGTCTACGGCCTGACAGACTGGGAGAGTCTCACCTTTCTCGAGTCCGAAACGGGATACGAGGAGCGGCTGTTCAATGAGGGCTTCGGCATCGTCTCCGCAGCCTTCATCTCCGATACGGAGAAGACCCTCCTGACCTACAGCCCTTCGGGCGAGGTGCGCTACTGGGACCTGCCCACTGGACGGCAGAAGGCGAGCGGGAACAGGATCAATACCGAAGGGAGCCTGCAGGACCTCTCCTTCGTTCCGGGCGGCAGATACCTCGTGGGGAGGAAGGGCTCTACCGTCTACATGACCGACCTCGTGACCGGCAGGGTGGTGGACTCCCGGGAATTCGGAAACATCCGAGATATCGCGATGAGCGCCGACGGCGAATCTATAGCCGTGCTCGACGCCTCCTCCTATACCCCCGAGATATCCGTGCTCTCTCTCTCCACCTCGGGCAGGAGCAGCGCCGGTTTCTCGATCGGTAGGAGTTTCCTCTCCTCTCAGTCGGCCCAGGCACCCATCGCATGGGACGGCCGAAGGGTCTACTTCAGCAGCAACGGCGGCTCGCTCTACTCGAAACTGCCGGAGGCGACGGACGAGGTGCTGTTCGCCGGCCCCGTACTCCTGAACATCCACGACCTCGCCTTTTCGAAGGATATGCTCTTCATCTCTTCCGACAAGCACTTCCTCTCGATACGCTCCGAAGCCTTCGAGGCCATGGACGAGGACGAGCGGGCGAGCTCCTTCGACTTCACATCCCGCCTCTACTCCACTCCCATCTCCGGGAGAACGGGGCTCATCTCCTTCAACAGAGACGGTTGTCTCATCTTTCCGAGGGAGGAGCAGGGACAGTCACCGAAGATCTACCGCTTTACAGACGAAAGCTTCTCTCCCTTCTACGAGGGGATAGAGTCCCCCATCGAGACGGGAACCCGTTTCGACGAGAATCTGCTCATACTCGAGAAAAACGGGACGATCAAGATCATCGATGCGCAGACCGGAGAGAACCGCTTCTCCTACAGTTCCTTCGGCCTGCGTTCGATTTCCGAGGTCTATAACGGGAACCTGATTGCCGCGAGAAACAGGACCGACTTCATCGACACCCCCCTCCTCCACATCAATCCGGATACAGGAGAGACCGTCCCCATAGACGATTCGAACATACTCACCTTCTACCTCGAGTACGACGAGATGACACGAAAACTCTACACCCTCGGCTATGAGGAGCGTGCAGGCGGGCTCAGGACGGTGCTCAAACAGCACTCGGGCTTCAACTACGACCGCGTGACCACCCTCATCTCCTATCCCGGCGAGGATCCCGAGGCGTCGCTGGCGGTGGACTCCGACTCCTCCCGGATCTTTACCTCACTCGGCTTCGGCAAGGTCCACATGTACGCATGGAACGGCTTTACCTACCTGGAATCGATAAACCACATTCCGAGGAGCCTCTATGTCCACAGCGGACACCTCTACTCGCTCAACGGTGATTCCTCCATCTCGGTCTGGGACACCGAACGGGGCGATCTGCTCATGACTATCTACATCTTCGAGGATTTCAGCTGGGCGGTAGTCCCGACGGAGGGAAGGCCCTACACGCACGGGGGTGCGGAGAAGTATCTCCACAGGGTTCGATAAGCCGTATACCGTTCGCACGACAGAGCCGCTCAGTCGTGCGACGGATTCTCCGAGATCTTCTTGATCGACTCGACCACCTGTTTTCGCACTCTCTCGGCGTACTCGGAATCCTTCAGATTATGTGCGTAGAGCGTTCCCATCAGAGAAACCCGGTACTTCGGTTCTATGTTGTTCAGTGCAAGCGCCGCCATGTCGAGCACGCAGTCCTGACACTTGCAGACATCGGCGGTCCACTCCTTCTGCAGCTCATCCTCGAGCTCTTCGAGCACCACCTGTTCGGCCTCATTTATAAGAAACTCGAAATTGTAACTCTCACGAATACTCATCGCTCCTACCTCTCTTCTTTGCTCCTATAGAAGTGTAGTAATGTTCTCACATCCAAATCAAGCACGATTTTTCGATAATTTCAGCAGCGACCCTTATTTCGGCATCCGAGACCTCATCCGGAGTCCGAACCCGTGACTACTGTTGCTCTCTGCTGAAAGCTTCGAATTTCGTGTAGTGCGGGAGGAAGGCGAGCTTCACCGTTCCGACCGGACCGTTACGCTGCTTTGCAACGATGAGATCGGTCTCTGCGTCCACGCCGCCCTTGTCTTGCGATCCCCGCGACTCGTTCCGTTCCCGATGGAGAAAGAGAACCACATCCGCATCCTGCTCGATGGAGCCCGACTCTCTCAGGTCGGCGAGGGACGGCGCCTTGCCCTCCGTCTGTCTTCCCACCTGAGAGAGGCAGATGATGGGGATGCCGAGCTCTCGAGCGAGCGATTTGATGGAGCGTGAGATCTCCGCGACCTGCTCGTGGCGGGGGACATTGTTCTTGTTCTCCGGCTCGATGAGGCCGATGTAGTCGATGAATAATATTTTCACGTCCTCTTTGCTCTTCATGCGGCGGGCGCGGGCGCGCAGGTCGAGGAGCTTTATGCGCGGAGTCTCGTCTATGTAGAGGGGCGCCTCGTAGATGCGCCCTGCCGCCTCGGTGAGGCTGTGGAAATCTGAAGGTCTGAGCATGCCGGTTCGCAGTTTCTCGGAGTTTATCCGAGCCTCACTCGATACGAGCCGCTGCACCAGCGCCATGCTCGTCATCTCGAGGGTAAAGAAACCGACCGGAATCTTCTTCTTGATGCTCATATTCGAGGCCATGGTGAGGGCTAATGCGGTCTTACCGACGGAGGGGCGCGCACCGAGGACGATGAACTCGGAGTTCTGGAATCCGCTCGTCATGTTGTCGAGGTCGGAAAAACCGCTCGGCACGCCGGTGTAGCTGTCTTTCGTCTGATAGAGACGTTCTATCGCCTCGATGGTCTCGGAGATGATCTCGTTGACCCTGCGGTACGAGTCTGACTGTTGGTTGTCGGTGATGTCGAAGATGTGGCGCTCGGCCTCTTCGATGAGCACCCGGGTGTCCTCCGACTCCTCGAGAGCCTGATTTGCCAGCTCCCGCGATATCCGCAGGAGCTTTCTACGAACGCTCCGGTCCTTTACGATCTTTGCGTAGTACTCGACGTTGGCGCTCGTGGGCACCTGATCGGTAAGAGAGGATACGTATGCGGTCCCGCCACAGGCCTCCAGCTCTCCTGCCGTGCTCAGCGCCTCGGTCAACGTAATGAGATCTATCGTCTCGCCCCGGTTGAAGAGGTCGACGATTGCGGAAAAGACTTTTTGGTGCTGAGCCTGATAGAAGTCGTCCGCCCGCAGATGGCGGAAGACGGTCGAGAGGACCTCCCCGTCTAACAAAACAGCCCCCAACGTGGCCCGTTCGGCATCATCGTTGTGGGGCGGAACTCTGCCGTGTGTTGACGGGGAATTGGTCATGCGCGGCTTACTCTACGGGCTCTTCTTCGGTCTCGCCCTCGTCGGCCTGGGCCTCTTCATCTTCCGGCTCTACGGTTTCGCTGCTCTGCGGCTCTTGAGTTGAGCTCTCCTCGCCCTCGGGCTTGTTCTGGTTGACGACCTTGATGGTGATCTCGGCGCTCTCGCTCTCGTAGAGTTTGACCATGATCTTATAGGTGCCGGTCATCTTGATGCTGTTACTCGGCACTTCGACCTGCTTTTTCTCGAGCTCGATGCCCTCTTTGTCCAACTGCTCCACGATCATGGCGCTGGTCACCGATCCGAAGAGCTTCCCGGCCTCGCCGGCGTTCATCGGGATGACGATCTCCATGCCCTCGAGGCGCTCCCTGAGACCCTGAGCCGCCTTCCGTTTCTCCTCTTTTCGTTTCTCGATGGCCGCACGGCGGCTCTCGATGACCGCACTATTTTCTTTGGTATAGGGAATCGCGAATCCCTTCGGGAAGAGGTAGTTGCGCGCGTATCCGCGAGCGACGTCGCAAATGTCTCCCTCCTCTCCCAGATTATACACATCCTCGTTCAGAATAATCTTCATAGCTACTCTCCTTCTACGATTCTATAGTGAATCCAATATTCGCTTACGCCGAGCAGGGGAACCCCGACGATGAGTACGAGGTTTATTCCCGGGGTAAACAGAATGACGACCGACGCGACGGTAACCGCGAGGCGCAGCCCCCTGCCGATTCCGTGCCGGCGAAACAGGAACTTCATAATGGCTATTCCCTGCAGCGCATAGATGAACAGCAAGATCAACCCTGCGTTCCAGAGCAGGTAGCCGATAAAGCCCAAGCCGAGCAGCACGTCCAACAGGACCCCGGCCCATACCCCGATCAGCGGCCAGAGAAAGGTATCGGGCACCGTGTAGCGCATGAGCATGAACGGAGCCTTCCCCACTGTTCGGCGATAGATCCCGTCCGACAAAGCCCACATGCCCGAGAGCAGGAGGAAAAAGCTGAAGAGGTAGTTCCTGAAGAACAGCTCCTTCACCAGCTCTACCATCGCCTCCCTGTTCATTGCCGGCGGCGCCGCGGCTGCCTGTCCGTTCTGAGAAAAGGCCTCCTGCAGCGACTCGGCGATCAGACCTATCTGTTCGGTCAGAAAAGACGTGACCTCGGAGTCGTTCATGTACAGCAGGATGAGAGGCAGGCTCACCAACCCCACCAGCGCGACCGCTTCCAAGAGGCGGTACAGTATCCGACCTCCGCGCCACTGCAGCACCAATATTCCGGCAACGAGACTCGCAGGATACGCGATCTCGAGCAGGAAGAAGAACCTGATCAGCTCCGGCTCTGCGAAACCGCGCAGCCGGAGTATCGTCTCGAAAGCCGCAGCGAGGAGAAAGATCCCCGCCCCGTAGAGTTGCGCGTATCCGCCTCGTCTAAAGCCGAGAAGGAACAGCGGCACCGCACTGAGAAAAAAGGCAGCCCTCACCTGATAGAGGAGAATAGCCGCCCCGGTGAAAAGACCTATCTCGATCCATCGCCGCTGCTCATCGCTCGGTCCCATTGTACTCCTACTGCTTCACGAAGGGGATCAAGGCGAGAACCCTCGCCCTCTTTATCTCCCTCGACAGCGCCCTCTGATGCTTCGCGCAGGTGCCGGTAATCCTCCGAGGAAGGATCTTACCCCTGTCGGTGATGAATCTGCGCAGCAAGTCGGGATTCTTGTAATCCGCCTCTATGTCCTGGGTGCAGAAGCGGCAGACCTTCTTCTTGAAGAAGGGTTTGCGTCCGCCCCTGAAGGAGCGGGAATCGCCCCGGCGATCCTGTCCTCCGGAATCTCTGCTGTCTCTGCTGTAATCTCTGCTATCTCTACGGTTTTCACCGCTTGTTTCTTCAGCCATATGCTTCTCCTGTTTTTCTAGAATGGAATATCGTCTTGAAAGTCCTCGGGGCCTGAAAAATCGTCGGAATACGATCCGCTGTTCTGACTGCCGCCGCCGTTCTGGGCCTGAGGCCTTCCGCCTCCGCCGTAGCTGCCGCCGCCTGAGCTTCCCGGGCTACCGCCGAGCAGCTGCACGTTCTGTGCGTGGACCTCTACCCTGCTCCGCGTCTGTCCGTTCTGCTCCCACCGGCTCTGGCGCAGTTCGCCCTGCACGGCAACCTGCTTACCCTTTCCGAGGTACTTCTGAATTGCTTCTCCCTGGCGGCCCCAGAGCACGATGTCGAAGAAGTGGGCTTCTTCCTCCCACCCGTCGCCGGATTTTCTGCTCCGGTTTACGGCAATCGCGAATTTGCATACCGCCGTTCCACTGTTGGTGTACTTCAGCTCGGCGTCCCTTACCAGACGTCCGACCAATGCCACCGAATTAATGTCGTTTGCCATAGTCTACCCCGCTTCTACTGTTCTTTTTTAACGAGCAGATGCTTGAGGAGCGGGTTGAGCAGCCTCAGCTCTTCCTCCAGGGTAATTACGTTTTCGGGTTCGATTTCGAGCTCGTAATAGTAGTAATGGCCCTTGTCGCGCTTCTTTACCGTGTAGGCGAGGTCGCGCACACCCTTGTCCTCTTCTTTTTTTACCTTTGCACTGGCCTTCTTCAGCTGTTCATTAACCTGTTGCTTGCCGAGCGTGGCCTCATCCTCTTCTGTACCAACGATAATCGTGAGTTCGTATTGACGCATGTATCCTCCTTACGGACTATAAAGATCCACCCTACGGGCGGATAAAGAGGTCCCGGCACATTACCACGGCGTGACATCTCTGTCAAGTAAAGGCCGGCTCCTGCCGATGTTAGGAACATGAGCCAGTGGATACACTACGATGACGATATTTTTTATCTCAATCAGTATGTGCGGCTCTACCTGCGTTCCCTCAAACTCGATATCGACGGGATATACTTCGCGAGAAAGGTGGACGAGGACATACGCTTTCTCGACCACCACCTCAACAAGCTCTACAGCTCTCTTTCCGACAAACCCCGCCATTCGGAGCTCCAGCAGAACCTCAGATTCCTCAACAAGACGAAGCTCCTCTACTGCGAGCTGCTCAGCCTCATTCTCGAGGGAGACACGGGGAGTCACCTTGACCTTTCGGCCCATTTTGACGAGTATACGCGTATACGGAACCGCCAACACGCAGAGATAGAGGCCATCCGTAGTATGTTGAAGGAGCTCCTCTCTTCCGAGGATCAGAGCGAGCTCATCAGCAGCGAAGAGTACCGTTTCCTGCTCGATCAAGACGCGTAACGGAGACTCGCTCACAACGACCGTCACCAAAGCTTCATGTAAGGGGCCGGATATGTTAGCCGAAGAACTCAATCCGCTGATTGAACAGCAATTCGTGGAGAAGCGAATCGATCGAGAGCTCTCCCTCTCGATCCTCGACCGGTACAACAGCGGGGAGCTGAACCGCTTCTCGAGACCCGAGGTCGACTCCTTCCCGCAGATAGACGGAGACCGGATCGTCGACACCACCTGCGAACTGAGTTACACACTCCCCTACTCCACAGCACAGGAGCGGCTGGGCCCGACCCTCGGCAGGCGAATCATCGATGAGCTCGGGAGCCGCAGAGGCGACGATATCCATTTCGACGAAGAGGCTCTCTCCGGACTCGGTCTGCGGCTTCTGCCCTACACCGCGTACGGGGTACTCAACGGCGGGTCGGCCACCAGCTACGTGGACGAGAAGAAGAACGCCGGCTTCAACGCAAAGCTCTTCGAACTCAACCGCGAGATCTTCTCCCGCTTTGCAGAGAGGGCCCGGGGAAGACCGAAGGGTCTCACTCCCGCATTTCTTCAGCCCGACGGGAGCGAGGGACCGAGCTTCCTGGAGCTGAAGATGCGATCACTCCTGATCCTCGCCCTGCGCTACCTCCGATCGACTGCTGCAGAGCCCGGCGGCGCTTCTCCGCTTTCGGCGGACGGCTCGACACCCCCGGCCCCGCTGCCCCTCTTTCAGATGACGAGCGTCTACAACAACGAGACTATTGCGGAGGCCTACGAGCAATACCGCTCGAGCGCACTTCTCGAAGGGCTCATAACAGCCACCGGGCTCGAGGTGACCGATGCGCTCACCGGCATTCAGCCCCTCATTACCGCCTTCACCCACAGCGACGCGGGAGAGCCGAAGGGGATCTTCACCCGCGCATGGGGAAAGGAGAACACACTGCTCCCCCTGCCCGGCGGTCACGGTCAGAACTTCATGGCGCTGCGTGACATCTATGTGGATCTCTACCGGAGCGGATACCGCTATGCATACCTCGGCAACGTCGACAATCTCGGAAACACGGTGGACCCGCAGACCCTCGCCCTCACCGCGCTCAGCGGGAGGAGCGGCGCCTTCGAGTTCTCCTTCAAGACTCCGGTAGATGTGAAGGGCGGCGTGCTCATAGAGGGTCGAAACGGAAAGCTGAATGCAGTCGACATCGGCCCGGCTGTATCGAAGGAGGAGGTAGCACAAGCGGAGAGCGAGGGAAAATCGATTCTCTTCAACTGCGCCACCGGCCTCTTCGACCTCTCCTACCTCGCAGAGCATATAGACTCGGTCATACACGACCTACCCATCCGTATCTCCGACCAGGACAAGGATGCCGGCAAGTACTCCCAGGCCGAACAGATTACCTGGGAGATCATCGGCATGATGGAGGAGCCCCTCATCCTGGGAGTGGATAAAACTAAGCGTTTCCTCGCCTCGAAGCTCTTCCTGGAGAACCTGATGACCAGCGGGACGGGACTCGAGAGCGACGAATATCCCGAAGAGCTGAGGCCTCTGGCGACGAGCCTCAAGGGAGGTCTCGAGAGACTGTTGAGCGAGACCTACGGAATGAAGATGGAAAACGGCAGATGGCTGCCGAAGAGTCCGGAGGAGCTGTGATCATGATGAACTCGACTCTCCCGGATCCAGAAGCTCTCATCTCCTGGATCGACTTCGAAAAGATGGATGGGCTCGTCCCGGTAGTGACGCAGGATGCCGAGAGCAAAGAGGTGCTCATGCTCGCATTTGCCGATGCCGAGGCGGTGAGACGCACCGCAGTAAGCGGCTATGCTCACTACTACAGCAGGAGCCGCGAAAGGATCTGGAAGAAGGGAGAGACTTCGGGACACGTGCAGAGGATCGTCGAGCTGAGGGTCGACTGCGACGAGGACAGTATCCTCTACCTCGTGGAGCAGTCCGGGGCTGCCTGCCACACCGGCTATTTCAGCTGTTTCTATAGGAGGGCCGGGGAAAAAGGTTTTTCGATCGTCGGACATCGTCCGGTCGCAGACTCCGGCGGGAAAACCGCCGACACATAGCCGGTAATGCCTCAGGAGTTGGAGGCGGTCTTGACCACTCCGAAGGGCTTCGCGATCTTGAGCTGAATATTCTCCGCAATCGTCTCTGCATCGAGACCGCTCATGCGGATCAGCTCACTGCGTTCGGCCTGGGCAAAGAACTCGTCAGGCACCCCGTACCAGTGGTAAGCGCTCTCGACTCCTTTTCGCAGCAGAACCGAAGCGATCTCCTCCCCTATGCCGCCGTGCTGCGCGCCGTCTTCTACGAGCACGACATGGGCGTAGCGCGAGAACAGCTCGGCAATGTACTCCTCGTCGAGCGGTTTGACGAAGCGGAGATTGTAGTGATCCACCGCAATGCCCTTCCTCGCGAGGAGGTTCACCGTTTCTCTGCTCTCCTGATAGAGGCCGCCTACCGAGACGAGCAGGACTTCTCCCCCGTTCTCCTCGACAAAGACCCCGCGCCCGGGCCGGATCTCCTCCGTCTCCTCCGCTTTCTGCGCAGGACAGACATCCTTCGGATAGCGGAGAATGACGGGACCTGGCTGCTCTATCGCCCATCGGAGCATGATGTTCATCTCGCCTGTCGTTGCCGGGGCAAGAATACTCATATTCGGTATTGAGCGGAAAAGGGCGATATCATACAGCCCCTGATGCGTCTCTCCGTCTCCGCCGACTAAACCCGCCCGGTCCATGGCAAAGACCACCGGCAGCTTCGGCAGAGCCACGTCGTGGATGACTTGATCGACCGCTCTCTGCATGAAGGTCGAGTATATTGCGAGCACCGGCCGCACCCCCGTGAGCGAGAGTCCCGCAGAGAAGGTGACCGCATGCTGCTCGGCAATTCCCACATCGTAGAAGCGTTCGGGGTAGCGCTCCTGAAAGTGGCCGAGCCCGGTACCCTTCATCATGGCGGCGCTTATACCGACGACCTTCTCGTTCTCTTCTGCCGCTTCGGAGAGCGAAGAGGCAAATGCTTGGGTGTAGGAGACCGGTTTTACCTTCTCCACCTTGCCGTCGACGCTCTTTACCGGAGATACGCCGTGATAGCTGGAGGGGTCTCCTTCGGCGAGTGGATAGCCCTTCCCCTTCTGTGTGACCACATGCAGCACTACCGGCTTCTTCATCCTTTTGACATTGTTCAGCACGCTGATCATCCGGGAGATCGAGTGTCCGTCTATCGGACCGACATATTCGAATCCGAGCTCAGAGAAGATGGTCTCCTTGAGGAAGGCGGCCTTTACCGCCCGCTTCACCCGTCCCATGAGCTCGAACAGCTTGTAGCCGAGGATGGGGATGCCGCGTATTCCCTTGTCGATCTTGTTCCGTATATTCTGATAGAAAGGGGTGGCGGTCGCACGGCTCACGTAGGAGGAGAGCTTGCTGAGATTTGAGTTGAGTGAGAGCCCGCCGACGTTGGGACTTATCGACATGTTGTTGTCGTTGTAGATGACGAGGAGGTCCTTGCCGAGATGCCCCGCATAGTTGAGCCCCTCGTAGGCCATACCGCCGGTCAGTGCGCCGTCGCCGATGACGGAGATGACCTTTCCGTTGTCATTCTGTTGACGCTTTCCCATGAGCGCGCCGACTCCCGCGGATATGGAAGTCGAGGAGTGGCCCGCCTCCATGGCATCGTGATCGCTCTCGTTTCTCTTGGGAAATCCTGAGATCCCGTCTTTCTGTCTGAGTGTGTCGAAGCTGTCGTTTCTGCCGGTGAGGATCTTGTGGGTGTAACACTGGTGGCCCACATCCCAGAATATGAGATCCTTCGGGGTGGAAAAAGTTCGGTGCAGCGCAATCGTGAGCTCGACCACACCCAGGTTCGAGGCGAGGTGGCCCCCGTTCCGGAGGACCACGTCTATTATCCGCTCCCTCAGCTCCTGGGCCAGAGCGGGCAGCCGGTCCTGCGGCACCGCCTTCAAGTCCTCGGGGGAGTTTACCGTTTTCAACAGGGAATATTCTTCACTCATATACATACCTTACATAAAATATATAGAAAAACATATCACATTGCAAACCATATATCAAATTATTAGTAATATTATAATCTTTTTCCGTACTAAAACTGCGCGTCCGCTCATTGCGAGAAGAGCACATCGATGAACCTGTTTATGTATTCGACGAGGAGCTCCTTGCGCTTCTCCTGAGAGAGACGGTACTCGGGTTCGCCATCCTCGGTGCCGGCTTGTGCGGGCCGGCCGGTTTGTTCG
>CAYFVU010000002.1:62139-65987 GCA_964346645.1 uncultured Spirochaetaceae bacterium
GTACTCGGGTTCGCCATCCTCGGTGCCGGCTTGTGCGGGCCGGCCGGTTTGTTCGTCTTGTCCGGGCTGCTCGTCCGCCTCCTGCAAAGCGGTTTCGGCCGCCTCGGCGACCTCCTCCAGATCCTCTTCGCTCAACGGGGGCCTCATGCCGTACCCGACTCCGGAGTAGGACAATTCGGCATCCACCAGGCGGTCGAACGGAACCGGCCTGCCGCTGCGCACCGCCGAGGGAGAGAGCTTTCCGGAGAGGAGGATTCGTTCGCGCAGTCCGTTTATCTCTATGCTTCTCTCTCCCCGCACCGAGACGAGACCCTCTGCGCCGGTCTCGGTAATGCGGACGGCCATACGGGTCTGCAGCTCATAGCTGTCCTCCTCCTCAAGCTCGCGCTCGGAGCTCGAGGCACCCTTCGGCAGAAAGTCGAACAGTCCCTGCCCTTCGCCTCCCGTGAAAGAGAGTCGCGCATCTTCGGAATCTATGTGTGTCGATTGGAGGGTGAGCTCCGTACGCGGGCTGATCTCGACGAGCAGGACATCGCCGACCTCGAGGGAGCCCTCCGGAGATAGGTAACCCGAAAAACCGGGCTCCCAGAGCGATTCGCCCATCACGGGGAAACTCGACACGGCTGCGGCAAGGAGAACCATGCCGCACATACCGTATACACTCTTCGGGAGCCCTTTCTCGATCTTCATCGATTATCCGCTACTTCTTCTTGTGGCGGTTCTTTCGCAGTTTCTTTTTGCGCTTATGCGTTGCGATCTTGTGGCGCTTTTTCTTTTTTCCGCAGGGCACAACAAACCTCCTTCCGGTAAAAAATCTCTATATTGTACGGAAACTCTCGTATACTAGATGTTCAGATTATTATGCAAAAAAAGGGGTTCCGAGTCAAGAGAGAACACAATTTCGATAAGTATGTCAGCAATTCTGTAAGTATGTTGAAACGATAGACATGGCAGTCTATAGTGAAACCAATGGACAAGTTGCTCAGCGATATTCCCGTGACTTTCACCGATGATCAGATAAACTCTCTGCTCAACCGCCGGAGAGATACGGAACCCGAGCACAGCCGGCACTTCAGTCAGAACGAGGAGTTCTTTCTCCAGCTCTCCTCCGAGTTCACCGTTCCGCAGTTTCCCATACACCATGACATCGAGAAGAAGAGGCCGGAGGGGGAGTACCTCGATTCCCTGCGCGAACTGCTCGAGCAGGTCGTCCCCCTCACGCCCTCCCTCTTCCACGGGCTCACCTACTACTTCAATCCCACGGACATACTCAGACCCGGATTCTTCCAGATCTTCAAGATCAAGGGCAAGCTCTTCCTCTACCTCCTGCAGCTCGACATCTCGTTCCGCACCCACTACGGGACCATTCGGCAGAAGGGGGGCAACGACAAGACCCACACCTATGCCTCCCGTCAGCTCTTCATCGACAACGACCTCATTCCCCTCAATGACTACGACGAGAGGGACGGGAAGATCCACTCGTTCAAGATAGAGCAACTGGTTACCAAGACCTGGGTGGGAGAGTACGGCAAGGGCTACTTCATCCAGGGCATATGGATAGACCGGGATCTTACCAAGTTCTTCTCCAAGCTCTTCCTCCCGAAGGGCAAGCGCACCTACCCCTACTACCCTTTTCCCTGCAAGCACAGGACCATATGCCACTCGGTGCTCAATTTCGCCCCCGAGGGGAGAAAGACCCACCTCTCCTACCTCTACCGCGCCCGCGAATTTCTCCTCCCCTATCTCGACGAGATCCAGGAGACACTCAAGGATCAGGACTTTAGCGAAGAGATGCCGCTGTTCGTGAAGATAAAGAATAAGGTCTCCGAGAGGTGGGACGAGGTATGGAAACCGCTGCAGATAAAGACCTACCTCAACGATCGCGACATGAAGGAGTTTGCCGTTGATTTCCCGTCTGCGTGACATCGCCGGAATGAAGGTCACCATCATGGGCTTGGGGCTCCATGGCGGCGGAGTCGCCTCGGCCCGTTTCTTCGCCTCCCACGGGGCAGAGGTCACCGCCACCGACCTGCGGGACGAAAAGACCCTCGCCGAGAGCATCGCCGCACTCCGCGGCTTTCCCGTCCGCTTCGTCCTCGGAGAACACCTCATGGAGGACTTCTCGGGCGCCGATCTCGTTATCAAGAATCCGGCCGTACCTCCGGATTCACCCTACCTCTCCGCGGCCTCCGCGGTTGAGACCGACATATCGATATTTTTGAGGCTCTCCCGCCGGCCGATCATCGCCGTTACAGGAAGCAAAGGGAAGTCCACCACCGCCTCGGCTCTCGCCTACGCCCTTCGCCGAGAGTACCCCGACAGCAAGCTCGGAGGCAACATCACCGTGAGTCCGCTCACCTTCCTCGAGCAGTGCACCCGGCCATCGGAGGAGCCGGTGGTGCTCGAGCTCTCGAGTTGGCAGCTCGCCGATATTCCGGACATCTCCCTGCTCACCCCTCGTATCTCCATCGTCACCAACCTGCTGCACGACCATCAGGACAAGTATCCCGACATGGAGAGCTACGCCGCCGACAAGAAGCGGGTATTCGCCTCGCAGGGACCCGAAGACTCGTGCATCTGCAACTACGACGACCCGTTCGGACGCCGATTCGCCGTCACCACTCCCGCCGTTCCCTACTTCTTCTCCGCTGAGGCCTTCTCTTCCGTGTTCGACGGCGCCTTCCTACGCGAGGGACGGGGTATCGTACGATTGAACGAACGGGAGGAGGAGTGCGTGCCTGAAGAGCCCGCACTCCCGGGAGCCCACAACAAGCTCAACCTCCTCTGTGCCGCGCTGGGACTGCGTCTCTTCGGCCTCTCCTTCGATACCCTCTGTACCGCACTCGGCGAATTTCCCGGTATAGAGCACCGTCTCGAGCTCGTGCGCGAGGTGGGCGGGGTCCGTTGGTACAACGACAGCGCCGCGACTATACCCGAAGCGTCGGCTGCGGCAATCGAGAGTTTTATAGAGCCTGTGCATCTTATCGCCGGCGGCACCGACAAACGGCTCGACTTCGAGGTCCTGAGGAGGACCGTACACCACCCCGCGAGCTATCACCTCTTGAAGGGAAGCGCGACCGACAAGATTATACGGCTCTTAGAGGAGGAGGCCGTCCCGTACAGAGGACCGTTTGCCTCCCTCGCAGAGGCGGCCTCTTCCGCACAGCGCGAGGCCGAAGAGGGGTCGGTGGTCCTCTTCTCGCCTGCGGCGGCATCCTTCGGCATGTTCATGAACGAGTTCGACCGGGGCCGGCAGTTCAAGCAGATCGTAGAGGCGCTCTAGCGCGACCGGTCCCGTCGCCGAGCTGCCTCCGGCTCAGGTCTTGGACGGTCAGGGCATCTCGCTCCGCCGCCTCCGGCTCAGCGGCGTTTCTTCAATTTCTTGTAGTAGAGGTAGCGCAGCCGCTCGAGCCCCCGGTAGAGGGCGTAGCCGAGGGGTGAGATCGGGTAGTCGATGCAGCCGGGCCTGTGGATGATGCGGCCGCCGAAACCGGTCTTGAATCGATAGAGCCCGTGCATCGGGTGCGAGGGGTCGTCGGCGGGAGGTATGCCGAAGAGGTCGTAACAGCACGCTCCCTGCTCTTTCGCCAGCCTGATCGCCTCCCACTGCACCGCGTAACTTGCCATGAGATTTCTCTTATAGTTCGAGCCCGCCCCGTACATGTAGGTGGCGGTGTCTCCGTAGACGGAAACTACGATGCCTGCGAGCAGGTCCCCCTCGTGTTCTGCGGTAATGAGGTAGAGGCGAGAGTCGGGGCCGCCGGAATCCGAGGCGCCGCGGTCCGTGCCATCCCGGTCCGTGCCGCCGGAATCCGAGGCGCCGGCTTCGTCCTCCTTCCGACCTTCGG
>CAYFVU010000002.1:66087-69190 GCA_964346645.1 uncultured Spirochaetaceae bacterium
GCCGCCGGAATCCGAGGCGCCGGCTTCGTCCTCCTTCCGACCTTCGGCCACCCTCCCCTGTTTCACCGCGAGCTCGAAGAGACGCCGGTAATACTCCTGCGAGTGAATGGCGATGCCGTCCCGCTCGGCGGTCTCCTCGTAGAGTGCGTACCAGCGGGAGAGCATCTCATCCAGCGCTTCCTCGGCGCGGTATATCCTCGTACGAACCCCCTTCTTTCCGGCTAAGCGGATGTTGTAGCGGGTCTTTCGCTTCATCCTCCCCAAGATCTCTTCCTCCGAGGCATCGATGTCGAGGATCACCGTGCTCGGCGGCTGAATGTCGTAGAGAGCCTTGCGGAAGGGGAGCTCGAGGCGGAAACCGTGGCTTGCGCTCATCTCCCACGGGAGGTCGTAGCGGATAAAGAGGGTGCCGCGGGGAAGCTCTCCCGCGAGATCGATGGAGAGGGCGAGGAGCCTATCGTTTCTCTCTTGAGGCGGGAGGGAAGCCCATCCGATCAGCCCGTGGGGGATGTAGGCGATCGACTTTCCGAGCGCAAGAGGGCGGTAGAGTACGAGCAACGGCTCTTCCCGCCCGAGAACGAAGGCACTGGCGCGCCAGCCGAACTCCTCCTTCAACATAGCCCAGAGTGGACTCTGCAAGAGGGTCGAAGCGCGGGGCAATTCGGAAATGCATACGGGTTGGAGACCTAGCCCATCCGAACCGCCGTGCGACGCGGCGGGATCTGCCTCGGTCATCGGCGCAGCTAACCGACCTTCCCGTCGCGTATGGTCGAGGTCGTTACCGGCTTGCCGTTCACGGTGAGCGCTTGGTCTCCGACCATAACGGTGTGATCCTTGACCATCATCGGGAGCTTGAAGAAGTCGTCGATCTTGAGCTTCTTCGGCGTCTCCTCAGGAATATCATATCCCTCGACTCCGACCCGAGTGCCGGGCTCGACTCCGGGCAGATCGAGCACCTCGATGAACTCGTGCTCCTCTTCTCCCTCTTTCTCCGCGGCGAGCAGCATGCCCTGGCTCTTGACTCCGCGCAGCTTTGCCGGCTTGAGGTTGTAGACGAGGATGATCCGCTTTCCCTGCAGCTCCTCCGCCTCGTAGAAGGGGACGAGCCCGGAGACGATGGTGCGCTCCTCGCCGTTTCCCACATCTATGGTCTCGACGTAGAGCTTATCGGCCTCCGGATGACGTTCGACATTGGTGATTTCGGCGACTCGGAGATCCACCCGGGCGGCGAAGCTCTCCTCTAGGCTCTGCTCCTCTTCCGGTTTCTCGTTCGATCCATTCTGTTCCTTTGCCTGCTGTTCTTCCATCTTCTGCTTCTCCTCGCGCTCTTTCTGACTTCCTGAAAAACGTTCGCGCATCTCTTTTATCGTCTCGTCCTCGATCATAGAGAATAGGATGTCCGGTTTTTTCACATGCACTACTCCTTCGAACGAGCCGATATCACGCCAAGTGGCGTTCGGCTGACCGAAGAAATCGAGGATCCTCCTCGAGGTCTGCGGGATGTAGGGTTCTACCATGACGCCGAGATCGCGCACCAGGTAGAGGAGCTGACGCAGCAGCGTCGCCGCCGCCTCAGGATCCTCCTTGCGGGTCCTCCAGGGCTCTCCGGCCTGAAAGGCACGGTTGCCGTAGGAGGAGAGGGCGAAGATCTTCCTGAATGCCTCGCGCAGCTCCGCTCGCTCGAGCAGAGCGGAGATCTCCTCCTCCTGCGCCTTCACCTCTTCTACGAACTGCTTCTCCGGCTCGCCCTGCGGGACCTCGCCGTTGTAGAACCTGTTGACGAAGGTGAGGGTTCGGTTGACCAAGTTGGAGAGATTGCCGATCAGCTCTCCGTTGACCTTCTCCTGAAAATCGTCCCAGGTAAAGACCGCGTCGGCCTTCTCCGGTCGGTTGTAGTAGATGTAGAAGCGCCACACATCGGCGGGTATCCCCGTCTCGAGGGCATCTGTACCGAATACGCCGATCCCCTTGCTCTTGGAAAACTTGCCGCTCTCGTAGTTGAGATACTCCGTCGACGACATGTGGTGTAGCAGGGTCCAGTTGTCTCCCGAGGCGATGAGTGATGAGGGAAATATGACGGTGTGAAACGGGATGTTGTCCTTGCCGATAAACTGGAAGAGCCGCACTTCCTCCGGATCCTTCCACCAGCTCTCCCACTCGTCGGTGTGGTTCGCGGTAATGGAGATGTAGCCGATAGGGGCGTCGAACCATACGTAGAAGACCTTGTCCTCGTAGCCCTCCTTCGGGACGGAAATGCCCCACTTCAGATCCCTGGTGATACAGCGCTGGTGCAGCCCGTCGCGGATCCAGCTTTTGGTCATCTGAATGGCGTTGCGGGCCCAGAAGCCTTCGACCGAGGCTCGGTCCATCCACTCCTGCAGTTTCGGCAGTATCTCCGGCAGGTCGAGGTAGAGGTGGTTGGACTCCCGCACCACTGGGCGCTCGCCGCAGATGCCGCACTTCGGCTCGATCAGCTCGGTCGGTTCGAGAAGCTTGCCGCAGCTCTCGCACTGATCTCCGCGTGCATCCTCGTACCCGCAGTGAGGGCAGGTACCACGTACGTAGCGGTCGGCGAGATACCTGTCGCAGGACTTGCAGTAGAGCTGCTCGATGGTCGCCTCGTTTATGTAGCCGGCGGCATCGGCCTTCTTGAAGATGTCCTGCACGATCTCCGTCTGCCACTTGGTGGAGGTGCGTCCGAAGCGATCGAACGAGATGTCGAACCATCGGTAAATCTCGTCGTGGACCTTGTAGTAGCGGTCGCACAGCTCCTTGGGACTTATTCCCTCCTCGATCGCCTTCGTCTCGGTAGCGGTGCCGTACTCATCGGTTCCGCAGATGTAGAGGGTGTCGTAGCCTCTGCTCCTGCAGAAACGGGCGAAGACATCCGCCGACAGCACCTGGATGAGATTGCCGAGGTGGGGGATATTGTTCACGTAGGGAAGGGCCGAAGTTATAAGACGTCGTTTACTCATATCTCGAAACTATAGGCGGACCTTCGCCGTCGTGTCAACACTGCTGAGCCTTTGCAGTGTCGCCGTCGCAGTGTCGTCGCTACTGCATCCTGCCTATTGTGCCGTGGCTGCCCTAATGTGCCGTGGCC
>CAYFVU010000002.1:69290-78393 GCA_964346645.1 uncultured Spirochaetaceae bacterium
TGTGCCGTGGCCACGATCTCCAGTTTTTTCGATGAGGAGAGCCACAGCATGAGCGGGAACTCGACCAGATACACCTCAGGCAGCTCCATGGTCTCGAGCTGCACATCGAGCTCTTCCCCGTTCCCGTGAATGGCAAAACGTGGGTCCTCGGGACACAGAGACTTTCCGGCGATCAGCCGGTACTTTGCCGAGGCGAGAAAGGCCTCTCCCTCGCCATCTGCCGCGTCCTCCGCCTCTTGCTCCGGCAGAGGAATACGCAGAGTGCCGTCGCCGGCCACATGGGGCAACCACGGCAGGGCTTCTCCGTCGGAAGACTCGGCGCTCCGCCTCAATTCCAACTGAAAGCCGAAGTCGGTGGAGCTGTTGACCGTCGAGTAAACCACCTCCAGACCGTCGGGTAGATCCTCTGTAACCTCTGCCTCGCTCAGGTCGAATTCCTCCTCGAGCTCCTCGTCGGTCGTAGGCATGTCCGACCCGCCCATAGAGGCGGCCCACTGAAAAATAGCCTTCTCGAGGGTGAGTTTTACGACGGCCATCGGTTCTCCGTCACCGCTCCTGCCGATGTAGTGGAGCACGTCGATGCATCCGGTAAACATGAGAGTCGCCGTCAGCACGATAATTGCACGTACGAATTTCTTATTCATATTATCAACTATAATGCCGTTCCTCCACGGCGCAAGACTTCCGTCCGAGTTTTTCTTTTTTTTTGCAGGGACAGAATTTTGCCCGCAGGGAGGAGGATTGTTATACTAGAGTAGGCTGAACGTCGGAGGAGGAGAGTATGATAGGAGCATGCGCCGGCGATATTATCGGCTCGATCTACGAGGGATATCCCCACAAGAGCAAGGAGTTTCCCCTCTTCGGGCAGGCTGTGCGCTTTACCGACGACACCGTCCTCACCGTCGCCACCGCCGCGGCGCTGCTCGGAGAGGATCGTGCGAAGTTCGAGAGTGACGAAAAACAAGAGGGACCGCCGTTTCTCCGGAGCCGTGAGGACTACGCACGCCTCTACAAGAGGTACGGGCGCGAGAACCCCGGACGCGGGTACGGAGGCGGGTTCCGGAGGTGGCTAAGCTCGGATTCTCTCGAGCCGTACGGGAGCTTCGGCAACGGCTCGGCTATGCGCGTCTCTCCCGTCGGCGCCGCCGCATCCGATGAGGAGGAGCTGCTCGAGCAGGCCAAACGCAGCGCAGCCGCCAGCCACGACCATCCGGAAGGGGTGAAGGGGGCCCAGGCGATCGCCCTCTCGGTGCACCTCGCCCGCCGGGGAGCATCGAAGGAGCAGATACGCGAACGGTTAGAGGAGCGCTTCGGCTACGACCTGCGCGGTAGCATAGAAGAGCTCCGCCCCGTCTACTCCTTCAACCCGACATGCCAGGGTTCGGTTCCGGAGTCGATTATCTGTTTCCTCGAGTCGGCCGATTGGGAAGATGCGGTGCGAAACGCCGTCTCCCTCGGCGGGGATGCGGACACCATGGCCGACATGGCCGGCGCGATCGCAGAAGCCTTTTACGGAGGAGTACCGGGAGAGGTGCGCAGCCGAGTCGAGCAGATCATAGATCCTCCTCTCTGGAATGTGCTGGAACGGTTCTACAGATGCGTCGGTCTCCCGCTCGATGCCGAAACAGATGAAAGACTAAACGGAGCGGACTCTTGAGCATAGGCCCCATCACCCTCCCGCCGTGGCTGCTGATAATCGCCGCAGCCGTCCTCACGTCCTTCATAGTAGACCAGTTCTACGTGAGGCGAAGCTCTAAGGAGAGCTCTATACTCCTGCGCGATCTGGCTCTCGACGCTTTTCTGATCATCGTAATCGTATCCCAGCTCTACCCCGCCATTCACGACCCTTCGATGATATGGCGCGATCCGATCGGCTTCATATATCGTCCGGTTGGAACCACCGGAGTGGCGGCGGGAGTCGGCGCCTTCCTCCTCTACACGGCCGTACGGCTCCTGCGGCGTCATCCTCTGCCGGGGGGCTTTTTCCGCTACGCCGCGGCCGATGCAGGCAGCTTCATTCTCATCTTCGGGCTGATCACACTCCTGTTCCCCCTGTTCAGCAGCCGCAGCCCTTCGGTCGGCTACGAGGTGGCGCAGAACGATCTGCGCAGCCGCCTGAGTGCGTTGGAGCTCGAACCGGCGGCGCCGAGGCAGCGCCCCGCCGACCGAAAGGAGATACGCTGGAATGCCGATTACCTCGTGGTAAACCTATGGGCCACCTGGTGTCCTCCCTGCAGGGGGGAGATCCCGGAGCTGAACGCCTTCTACGAGGAGAGTTCTCGCGAGAGGGTCGAGCTGGTTGCGGTGAACCTGACGAGAACGGAGAAATCTGTACAGGATGTCTATGATTTCATGGAGAGGCACTCGATGCGCTTTCCCGTGCTCCTCGATCCCCGCAGCCGTATCAACTCGCTCATCGACACCGAATCGGTCCCCACTACGGTAGTGGTGGGTCCTGAGGGAGAGATACGTGCCTTTAAAAAAGGCACGGTGAGCCGCGTCTGGCTGGAGCAACAGACCCGCTCGGTAGAAGCGGCTGAATAACGGCAGGGAGAGAAGCCGGTACCAGGTAGAGAGGCCGGTACAGAGACCGTACTCACGTCCTGGTAACGACCGGGCAAACAAAAACCGGAGCGTAGTGTACCCCGGTTTTTGCCGCAGTTGCTGCGGCGCCCGCGAGACGAGCTCCTGCCCGCCTCGTCGGCCGAACAGGCTGTCAGCCGTGCTGCTCGCTGCCGTCGTGGACGTGTCCGTGATCGATCTCCTCCTGGGAGGCTTCGCGCACTTCGGAGACGGCGACGTCGAAGGAGAGTCGCTGACCGGCGAGGGGGTGATTGGCATCGAGGGTCACTTGCTCCCCGTCTACCGATTTTACGGTCAGGATCTGGGTGTGGCCGTCCTGGCTCTGAGCCTGTACCTGCATACCCTCCTGCACATTGTCGGGATCCTGGAATTTGTCCTTGGTCACCTGGATGATCAACGACTCATCGTAATTACCGTAGCCCTCTTCGGGCTCCACGGTCACCGATACCTCGTCGCCGGTGGCTTTGCCCTCGAGCGCCTTTTCGAGCCCCGGGATGATGGCGTCACTGCCGTAGACGAAGGATAGAGGCTCGGAGCCCTGGGAGCTATCGAGTACGTTTCCGTCGTCGTCTTTCAATGTGTAATCAATGCTAACTACCTTTTGCGGTTCAATCTGCATATTTCCTCCTGATAAAATTCTTCATCCATCGCTCTTTTCGAAATTATAGGTTGATGGGGTGTAGACTCACGGCTGGTAAAAACGAAAAGATTTTCAATGCATGTAGCTAAAAATTACTAAAAATAGTCGGAATAGAAAAGGGGTGAGCCTTTACTGTGGAAGAAAATGGGGAAAAAACCGCCGACAACACCCGTAGGTGGAGCCGGCGGCCTTAAAACCGGGCTATTTTACCCATCTGCGGCGCACATCGCCGTACGAAGGCTCGACGGCCGCTTCCTCCCTTCTCAGATCAACTCAGACAATATCAGACAAAATCAAACAGGCTCGAGCCCGGTCTGGAAGTGGCGCAGCCGCAACTCCTTGCCGCGGGAGATCCGTACCTTGGGGATCGACTCCCGGTTCTCATAGAGCTGCTTTACCGCCTCTACTGCGTAGTCGAAGTGTTCTTTTCCGTAGGCGTTCCTCGGGATGGCGAAACGGACGAGGTTGAGTATACCCTTGCGCTGCTCCTCGCTCCTCTGATCCCACTCGAAGGCGAAGGGACCGAGCTCGCAGGCGCGTATGCCGTAGTGGCGCACCAGCTCGATGGTAAAACCAACTCCTCCGAAGTCTTCCGTCTTCATGTCGGTGCCCTCGAAGAAGCGTTCCATATCGAGGTATATCGCATGCCCGCCGGATGGAAGTACCACGGGTACTCCCGCTTCGGCGAGCCGACGTGCGAAGTCGCGCGTTTGGGCGATACGCCCATAGAGGTAGTCGGGGTCTAGCACCTCGTGCAGGCCCACCGCCAGGGCCATGATGTCGCGGCCGCTGAGGGCGCCGTAGGAGTCGTTGCCGAACCAGAGGATCTGCTTCTCCTTCAGCCGCACTCCCATATTCACCTTATCGGTAGAGAAGCGCTTCATGAACTCTCCCTCGTCCCGAATGAAGAGGCCGCCGCCGATGTTCGCCAGCCCGTCTTTCTTCAGGCTGATGGTAAATCCGTCGGCGTAGGTAAACATCTCCTGCACGATGCTGCGGATCGAGCGATTCCCGTAGCCCTTTTCGAACTGCCGGATGAAGGCCGCATTCTCCGCGAACCTGCAGGCATCGAAGAAGAGGGGGATGTCGTAGCGCTTCGCGATCTCGTGCACCTTCTTGATGTTGGCCATGCTCACCGGCTGGCCGGCCACCGTGTTGTTGGTGATCGTCAGGTAGATGAGGGGGATCATCTCCCTCCCCTTTTCTTTAATAAGCGATTCGAGCCGCGAGGTGTCCATGTCGCCCTTGAAGGGATTCTCCCGGTCCATCTTGTTGTGGTCGTACGGCTCGAGAACGTTGCCGCCGAAGAGGTTCATCGGCTCGATGCCGACCGCCCCGATATTCGCACCCGTGGTGTCGAAATGGCCGTTGTTCGGGATGATGTACTCGCCTCCGGGACCGTTCATCTCGTCGAGGACCTCGCGCAGAGATGCGAAGAGCAGATGCTCTGCGCCCCTTCCCTGGGGAGTGATGAAGGCGTTCGGCCGCTTCAGCTGATTCGCTCCACCGTTTACGAAGCCTCCCTCCTCGCGGGTGAGGTAGAGCTCATCCATCAATTTCTCGACATCTCTGCTCCCCGAGAGAATGAGCTTTACCGCCTCCTTCGGATCGTCTCCCCGCTCGAAGGTGTCGCGCACCGCATCGAGCAGCACGTAGTAGCCCTTGTTGCGGCCGTAGGACTCGTCGCCGTGAAACAGCGCAGCCCACTGCAGATCGGACATCGAAGTCGACCCGCTGTCGGAGAGAAAATCGAGGACCAGGAGGTCCGCAGGAAAGGAGAACATGTTGTACTCGGTTTCCCTGAGCGCTCGCTCGCGCTGTTCGAGGGAAACGTTTTTTATCGGCCGCACCACGTGCGCCTTGTGCACCGGTACCGGCACGCCTAACTCAGGCATCTTTTTCATACTCGCCTCCTGTTATACGGCCGCGATGCCGTCGATCTCCACCTTCGCACCGAGGGGAAGGTTGGCCACCTCATATGCACAGCGAGCGGGATACTCGCCGCCGAAGAAGCTTCCGTAGACTTCGTTGACCTTCTTGAAGTCCTCTATGTCTGCGAGAAAGATAGAGACCTTCAGCAGCTTGTCCACAGAGCTGCCGGCCTCCTCGATAATGGCTTTGAGATTCTCCATCGCCTGCCGCGTCTGCTCCTCCACGGACTCGGAGACGAACTTCTTCGTCTGCGGATCGAGGGGCAGCTGACCGGAGACATACACGGTGCCGTTCCAGACCGTCGCCTGATTGTAGGGTCCCACCGCCGCCGGTGCCTTCTCCGTCTGTATAACTTTGCGTTCCATATTCGGTTCCTCCTAAAAAGTAAAATTGTAAAATGTATGCAACTAGAGCCGGTCGATATCCGTATCTCCGAGACTCTGTTTTACCTCGCGGATGTAGTTGTAGACGGTGTACCTCGAGACTCCCAGCAGCTCCGCCACCAGGTCGACCCCGTTCTTGACATGAAAGATGCCGCGGCGGTAGAGATCCTCCACTACCATCTTGTTCTTCTGCGTGGGAGAGATGCCGGTCTTCCCGTGGACCGCCTCGAGGGCGCTTCTGAACGCATTGTCCACCAGATCCTTCGCGGTGAGGGGATAGTGCTCGCTGACCGTCTGTATGCCCGTGGTATCGGGAAACATCTCCTTAATGAAGTGGTCCACCGGGGCGGAGATGTCCATGTTGATGCAGAGAAACCCGATGGCCTCGCCGAACTCGTTGCGGAGGACCGTCGTCGTGGACTTGAGCCGCTTCCCATCGTCCGAAGAGGAGTAATAGGGACCGAATACGTCCTCCTTTGTCTCCTTCTTATCGAGCAGACTCAGGGCGAAGTCGGTCATGGGACCTCCCTTCTCCCTTCCCGTCACATGTCCGTTGTAGATTTCGATAATGGAGCTCTCCGGGTCTTCTAGGGAGTGGACGAGCACCTCGCAGTACTGGCCGAACTGTTTGCCTATTCCCTCGGCAATGGTAGCCGCCCACCTGAGGATCCTCCTGTCTTCGGGCCGCATGTTGTTCGTAACTTCCATTCTCCCTCCGTCTTATCTTACAACTTTTTAAGATATTTTATCATAATAGTTGAAAAGTTCAACTACGACAACACGGCGATTCTTAAAAATGAGTATCATTGTTCTTGACTCACCAGGAAGGAATAGATACTTTTATCATATATATATCCAAGTCGCTCAACTTTTAACAAGGAGGAAACATGTCCGAACATGATGTTTCACCGGGCAACTTGCCCTTTTCGATAAAGCCGAAGCACATCTTCACGGTCGTAATCGTGATCATCGTACTCGCCTTTGGCATGACCATGTTCTTCACAGTCGATCAGACCGAACAGGCCGTGGTGCTCCGCTTTGGTCAGTACAATCGAATCGTCGGGCCGGGGCTCAACTTCAAATGGCCCCTCGGCATAGAGAAGAATTACAACGTACCCACCCAACAGATCCAGAAGATGGAGTTCGGCTTCCGCACCCAGCGTGGAGGGGTGAGCAGCTCTTACTCCGGAGGAGACTATCCAGAGGAGTCGATCATGCTCACGGGAGACCTCAACATCATCGATGTCGAGTGGGTCATACAGTACCGGATCGCCGAACCGCGCAACTGGCTCTTCAACGTGGAGAACCGGCAGAAGACGATACGCGACATAAGCCAGTCGGTGATGAACCGCCTCGTCGGAGACAGGGCCATCCTCGACGTAATAGGCTCCGAGCGGAGCAACATCGAAGACAAGTCTCAACAGCAGATGCAGGAGCTCTACGACAAATATGGATTAGGTATAAGGGTGACTACGGTGAAACTGCGGAACATCGTACCCCCAAAAGGAGAGGTTCAGGACGCCTTCGAGGATGTGAACAAGGCCATCCAGGACATGAACCGTCTCATCAACGAGGGTAAGGAGAAATATAACCAGGAGATACCCAAGGCGAGGGGACAGGCCAAGCAGGCCATCCAAGAGGCCGAGGGGTATGCGGCGAGGCGTGTGAACACCGCTCAGGGAGATGTGGCCCGCTTCAGCTCGGTCCTCGAGGAGTACGAACGGAGTCCCGATGTCACCACCACGAGGCTCTATATAGAAACCTTCGAAGAGCTCTTTCAGGACTCCGAAAAATCCGACCTCATAGACCGTGACCTGGAGAACTTTATCCCCCTCAAGACACTCAGACAGCAGGCACAGCAGGGAGGTGTACAGTGAAACGCAGCATAATTACCCTCGCAGTCATCATAGGCATAGTAGTGGTATTTGTACTCTTAGGCCCCTTCTATATAGTCGAAGAGGGCAGACAGGCGGTGGTCACCCGCTTTGGAAAACTCATTACCGTGACGGAGGATGCGGGTCTCAACTTCAAGGTCCCCGTCATAGATACCGTCAGCATATATCCTAAAAAGATCCTCTCCTGGGACGGAGACGCCCAGCGGCTGCCGACGGCGGAAAACCAGTTTATCTGGGTAGACACCACCGCCCGATGGAAGATTGTCGATCCCAAGCTCTTCTACGAGTCGGTCTCTACCCTCGAGCAGGGCTACACCCGGCTCGACGACGTAATAGACTCTTCGGTACGCACCATAGTAGCGCGCAACGAGCTGCGCGAGGCGGTGAGAAACAGCAATATCATCAACGAGATCGAACGCGAGACGATAATAGAGCAGCAGCAGGAAGAAGAAGTAGATGTAGAGGAGCTGAAGGAGTTGACCGACATCAAACAGGAATACCAGAGCGTGAGCAAGGGCCGTGAGGCACTCTCCGATGAGATGTTCGAGGCCGCTTCGGAGATCACTCCCGACTACGGCATCGAGCTGGTGGACATAGTCGTCCGCCAGATACGCTACTCCGAAGACCTCACCGAGAGCGTCTACAACCGGATGATCAAGGAACGAAATCAGATAGCCGAGGCCTACCGCTCCTATGGAGAGGGTAGAAAGGCCGAATGGCTCGGTAAGCTGGAGAACGAGAGGGAGACCGTGCTGTCGCAGGCCTATAAGACTGCCGAGACCATCCGAGGTAAGGCCGATGCTGAGGCGGCCGGCGTGTACGCCCAGGCGTATCAGGAAGACCCCGACTTCTTCGAGTTCTGGAGATCCATCGAGTCGTACCGGAAGGTGCTGCCGAACTTCCAGAAGACCCTCAGCACCGAGATGGATTACTTCAAGTTCCTCTACGGCAAGGAGGGGAATCAGTAGATCCCGGCCAGAGTTCGTCGATCGCCGCGGTGCCGAAAGGTCCCGCGGCGATTTTTTTCTCCGCCCCTCGATCCCACCCGGCTCAGCGAGCTCCTGCCCTCTTTCATTCGAAAGTAGGGCTCAGCCCTCGAATCTGAGCCGGGCGAGCCGCTTCAGCTCCTTCAAACCCTGCCGCAGCACGGAGTAGCCCTCCGGATTCGCCGCCAGAAGCTCATCGAGCCTTTCCGCCTCCTGCTCCCACTCGCTGCGGTACTTTCGATGGGTGAACTTCTTCATCAGCTCGAGGAGCCGCCGCTCATAGCGCTTATCCCCGCCGGAGCTCTCGATAAAGGAGAGAACCACCCGGAACTCTTCCAGCCGGTCGCTGCAGGCCGCCTCTTCGAGAACCCGCTGCAGCTCCTCGAGGCTTCTCATGTCGAAGCGCTCGAGATCGGAGAAACTCGGCGCCTCGAGGAACCTGTGGCAGCGCTCCATGGAAAAGCTGAAATCCCGTGCACTCGAAAGCGGGGCCGCATCGGCCTCTTCTGTCTGCGTCCAACCCGTCGCATTCGTACCTATGATCATGCGTTCCCGTACACGAGAAGGCACGAAGGACTCGCGAAAGAGCGAGACGATCCGCCTCATGAGGAGGAAACGGCGCAGCTCTTCATCGCCTCCCGTGTGATCCTCCGGAGCCGAGCTACTGCCCGGTGAGACCCGGCC
>CAYFVU010000003.1:0-75797 GCA_964346645.1 uncultured Spirochaetaceae bacterium
GGGCCTAAGTGGACCCCCTGCTTTCTCTATACCCAATCTTTGAACCATTTTCGATTTAATTGTGATGGCTGGCCCCGCTGAAGAAGGCGACTGGTTCGGTTGTGCAGGCCATTACGTAGGTATCTTTGAACGGCCCTGGCTCGACATACCTCCCACATATCATCCCATTACCATGAGATTTCATGAATTCTATCGTGTAGAGGATGACAAAATTGTAGAGATGCAGGCTATGTGGGATATTCCTCATGTAATGATGCAGGCCAAGGCTTGGCCAATGACTCCGAGCTTGGGAGTGAACTGGATGGTCCCGGCTCCGGCACTACAAAACGGTATAATGACCAGTGAAAGAGACAAAAAAAATCGCAGGCCAACTTAGATTTGGTCATCCACATGCTGGAGGGACTTCAAAAACATGCCGAAGGCGGCCCTGAGGCTATGAACCTGCCTTCATACTGGCACCCAAAAATGACCTGGTACGGTCCCGCCGGAATAGGTACCAACCGCAGAATAAGCGGCTTCCGCAATTGGCACCAAATACCCTTTCTAAAGGCGATACCAAACCGCAAGCTAAACGACGATGTGCCAAACTATTTTTTCTCCGAGGGTGATTTTGTAGCCGTAACCGCCTGGCCCGGCATGAAGATGGTCCTCAGCCATGACGGCTGGCTGGGAATACCACCAATCAATAAAGAAATTACCATGAGGAGCTTGGATTTTTGGCGTTGTGAAAATGGTCTCATTCGGTAAAACTGGGTAATCGTGGATCTTCTGCATGTGTACAATCAGCTCGGAGTAGATGTATTCTCGCGCATGAGAGAATTAACGGTAGATAGGCAGAGGGATAACCCTTTCTCTTACGCTGAATAGAATATGATTAATGCTTCCACCCTACAATCTCAAGGCCGGCCCTGAATAACTATTACAGAATCCACTTGGCCGGCCCCGAGTTTTGAGGGTTGAGTTCTTTTAATATGAGACTATAGTCAGTCCAAGCCGAGCAGAGGACGGAGCTGCTGCACACCGCTTCGGAAACTGTGAATGACCGGCACAGCCTTGTCCTTGCACTTGTCGACGAGGCTGAACATGCTTCCCTGCGCGAGGCAGACCACGTCGTTCTCGGCAACTGCCTTGTCGATCGTATCCATGAGGATGCGGTCGTGCTTCGGCTTGTCGCCCTCTTTGAGCAGGGCGTCGTAGGCACCCTCTGCGAAACAACGGTTTACGACGGTGTCCTTGCCGAGCTCTTTTGCCTTGTTCTCCACGATTCGGGCGGAGGGACCGAGGGTGCTGTGGGCGGTGGCGACCACGCCGACCTTCTTTCCCTTCTCCACGGCCTCCTTGGCCATCGGCTCGTCCACCTTTACGTAGGGTATCGAGATCAACTTCTGCGCGATCTCCGAAACCTCGCCTACCGAGGAGCACTGGTTGAGAATGGCGTCGCAGCCGAGCTGGTCGAGCTCCTGGGCGTAGTTGCAGATGCGGCGGATTACCGCCGGGGTCGGCGAACCGTTTGCCAGCACCTCTTTCAAGAGACTATCGTCTATGATGTTTACCATCTCTACCTCCGGCACGATTTCCGCGAAGAGGCTCTTCAGGTCCTCGACGGAGTAGAGAAACGTATGAATGATTCCTACCTTCTTCTTTGCAGCCATGGTACTCTCCTTGCTTTCATAATAGTATTTACTTCCTTCTTGCCGGCACTTCCTACTTGTCGGCCGACTACTCCCAGTACTTCTTCATCCTCTCCGACAGCTTCTTGCTGTAGGCATCCCAGTCGGTAATCGGCTGTCGCGCTACGCCCTCTTCGCAGGCCGCCTTTGCAACGGCTACCGCCTCGTACTCGATGACGCGGGGGTCGAAGGGCTTCGGGACGATGTAGTTCGGTCCGAAGGTAAAGTCGGTACCGCCATAAGCTTTTTTCACGACGTCGGGAACCGGCTGCTTCGCCAGCTCGGCGAGGGCGCGGCTCGCTGCCATCTTCATCCCCTCGGTAATAGAGGTGGCGCGCACATCCAGCGCTCCCCGGAAAATAAAGGGGAATCCGAGGACGTTGTTTATCTGGTTCGGATAGTCGCTGCGGCCCGTGGCCATGATCAGATCGTCCCGCGCTGCAATGGCGGTCGGGTAGTCGATCTCCGGATTGGGATTGCTCATGGCAAAGACTATGGGCTTGTCGGCCATGCTTTTGAGCATTTCGGGGGTCACACAGTCTGCTACGGAGAGTCCGATAAAAACATCGGCGCCTTTTATCGCCTCTTCGAGCGTCCTTGCATCGGTCTCGGAGGCGAACTCCTCCTTCTCCGGAGTCATCTTCTCCTGACGCCCCTTGTAGATGACGCCCTTGGAGTCACACATGATGATGTTTTCCCGCTTCCCGCCGGCGGCGAGCAGCATACGTGCGCAGCTGATGCCGGCTGCTCCGGCCCCGTTGAAGACCACCTTCATGTCTTCCATCTTTCGTCCGGTGAGCTCGGCGGCGTTGAGGAGTCCCGCAGTCGAGATGATGGCCGTACCGTGCTGATCGTCGTGAAAGATCGGTATATTCGTCTCGGCCTTGAGCCTGTTCTCGATCTCGAAGCAATCCGGGGCCTTGATGTCCTCGAGGTTCACGCCGCCGAAGGTCGGCTCCATCAGCTTGACCGTCTCGATGATCTTCTCTCTATCCTGGGTGTCGAGCTCGATGTCGAAGACATCCACGTCGGCGAACCTCTTGAAGAGCACGCCCTTACCCTCCATTACGGGCTTGCTCGCAAGTCCGCCCCGGTTTCCGAGTCCGAGAATCGCCGAACCGTTGCTGACCACCGCCACCAGGTTCGCCCGGTTGGTGTAGTCGTACGCCGTCTCCGGATTCTCGTCGATCTCCAGGACCGGCTTTGCCACTCCCGGCGTGTAGGCGAGGGAGAGCTCGTCCGAGGTCATACACGGCTTGGTGGGAACGACTTCGAGCTTTCCCGGTTTACCGTTCATCTTGTGATATGCAAGTGCTTTCTCTCTTAATTCATCCATTTTCCTATCCTTTATAAGTATTTTCTCACGAGAGGGAATTCCTAAGGCCTTTATGCTTTCGATGGCCTCGGTACGGTCACGCTGCCGTCGAGGAGAAACAGTACCTGTGCATTCGGCCCCTTCTTCTCGAGGGCCCCCTCTATTGCACTCTGCAGATCCTCTTCCGGCTCTATAAAGATCGATTTCAGGAGATCTCCGTCGAGCTCGGTTACCGCGTGGACCTCCCCCTTCATAAATACCTCGGCCATCTTTCCGGCTTTGTGGTAGCCGAGCTTGTAGCCATCCTTGATCTCTTCGAGCACGCCTTCCGGCGTATCGGAGGAGGAGAGGAGCTTGACGAAGGCCTCCTCACCTACACCGTCTCTGCAGCTCGAGACGAGGATCATGATCCCCCCGTCCGCGAGGGCGAGTTTTGCGTTATCGATGGCCTTCTGAGACTGGTAGAGGTCGATGTCCATCGGATACTTGGCGGCAGTAACCACCACATCGGCCTTTTTCGGTATATCTGCAACGAATATCTCATCCGCCTTGTCTATGGCGGCGTAGAAGGATTCGTTTATGTCCCCCGCCGTCACGGAATAGATCTCGTGCTCCTTGTCGAGCACCGTCATTACCGCGAAGATCTCCTTCTTCACCACGTTCAGCGCGTCTATCATGTCCTCGTGGACGGGATTGCCCTCCAGTGCGAGGGATTTCGCGCCCGGGTCGAGGGCGTGCTCGTGGTTCTGCTCGATCGTGCGGTAGCTCGCGATACCGGGAAGGAAGCCCTTCCTCCCTCCGGTGTAGCCGGCGAAGTAGTGGGGCTCCACCGAGCCGATCACGATTATCCGCTCGGCCTCATAGCCCATCTTGTTCACGTACATCTCGGTGCCGGCACGGCTCGTGCCGAGATAGACCATCTCGTCGTTCCGGGCATCGTGGGCGTAGATTTTGTCCCTGTACCTCTCGTACAGCGTGTCGCCGAATATGTGGCGGTACTCATCCTCGGTGGGGCCGCGGTGTACGCCGGTGGCGATCATGAACCGGGTTTCCGCCTTATCGAGGAGCGGTGCGATTCCCTCCAGCACCGCTCTCGTGGGGGTGGGTCTCGTCTGGTCGTTGACGATGACCAGCAGATCCTCCGCCCCCTCGACGAAGGCCTCGAAGTCCTTACCTCCCACCGGATGCGAGACGGCATCCGCCACCAGGTCTCGCGCACTCTTCTCGGCGCGGAGGTCGTTCGGCTCGACAACACCGAGGACTCGCTCGTCGGGAACCGTTACATGCAGCTTGTCTTTGATATAGGGAACCGCTATTTCCATTTATTCTCCGCTTTCTCCATTGCCTGAATCAGAGGCAATTTCTTACCCGACAAGAAGCGCACCATCGCCCCTCCTGCAGTGCAGACGTAGTCGAAGTCCTCGGGATCGGTGAACTTCGCCGCCGCACTCACGCTGTCGCCGCCGCCGACTACGGTGTAGCCTTCGGCCGCCGCTACGGCCTGCCAGAGCCGCTTGGTTCCCACGGCGAACTGCTCTTTCTCGAAGACGCCTGCAGGGCCATTCACGAAGACCATGCCCGCTGCGGCGATCTCATTCTCGAACTTCTCGATCGTCTTCTCGCCTATGTCGATAAGAGACTCATTCATAGGCAGGTCGTCGACGAGGACCTCCTTCCGCTCTCCGTTCTCCTCGTAGGCGAAGTCGACGGGCACCATGATGCGGTCAGGGTACTCCTTCAGGTACTTCTTCGCCGGATCGATGTAGGCGTCGAGGCTCTTGTCGGCTATGAAATTCTTCGTCGGCTCCCCGAGCTCCTTTCCCTGAGCGAGGAGCATCACCTGCCCGGTGACACCGGTGGCGAGGATCTTGTCGGCCGCCCCGCTCGAGAGCACCTGTTCGAGCATTCCGAAGGCGTCGCCGATCCTCGCCCCACCGAGGAGATAAACCGAGGGATGGATGGGATTGTTCATCACCTTCGTAAGCGCCGTCACCTCGTTGAAGAAGAGAGGCCCCGCCGCCGAGGGGATCAGCTCTTGAAAGGCCGTCATGCTCGGTGCATTGCGGTGAGCGGCGGAAAATGCATCGTTTACGTAGTAGTCGAAAAGCGGCGCGAGGTTGCGTACGTGGTAGGTCTCGAGCATCTCCTCCGGTTTCAGCTTTACCACCTTCTCGAAAGAGGATATCTCCTCGCAGAGGTAGCGGAGATTGCCCAGGAGCACCGCCTCGCACTTTTTCAGCTCTTTTACCCGTTCCTGTGCCGCCGGTCCGCAGACATCGTCTATGTAGTCGACCTTCCGGCCGAGCTTTTCGGTCAGCTTAGCCGCGTGCTCGCGGAGGGGAATGAGGTTCTGGTAATCGTCCGTGTCCCCCTGGTGCGCGATAACAGCGACCTTAGCGCCCTTATCCAAAAGCCGGGAGACGGTGGGGATGCTCTTGTCTATTCGATTAGTGTTTACGATCTTCTTCGTGTCGGGATCGATAGGGCTGTTGATGTCGAGCCGCAGGAGCACCCGCTTGCCCGCCACATCGAGATCCTCCATTGGTTTGAATCCGAGTTCGACTTCGGCCATATTCTACCTCCTGAAATGAATCGATACGGGGACCCGCTGCGGCACGAGAGGCAACTGCACACTCGGCCGACACGCAGGTCCCGAGATCATCACATGGGAGCCGCCTATGCGCGGGCTCCCATGTTGAGGTACTCGTTCGTCTTGGCCAGACCCTCTTCTCTCGAGGTCTGCATCTTCATCGCGGCGCGTACGGCGTCGATGTTCTCGGGAGTGACCACCGCCTCCTGCGGTATATTGATGGCGAACATGATGTCGTCGCCGCTGTTGACTATGGTCTCTTCCCACACGGCGATCTCGTACATGTCGCCCCGGGTGTTGCCGAGGTCTCGCGCGTACTTGAAGAGGCTTGCGTTGCCGAGAAAGCCCTCGGAGAGCCGGACCACGCGAACTCGCGGATGCGCCTCAAATATTTCGAGGAGCTTCTTCTTGTCTATGCCCTTCTTGGGTGTTACCACGGGAGTGATGATGTGGCCGTGGGTAACCGGCGTGTGTACGAGGATACCCGTCGCCGGCACGTGGGGCATGATGGTCATGAGGTCCTCGGCCTGGTGGCTCGGCGCCTTGTCGACCTTGAGCGCGTTGGTCAGACCGCGATGGTAGTCGCCGGGGTCGGCGACACGGCGGATGATAGTGATGGCGGTCTTTGCGACCCCCACCTCTCTGTCGATCGCGTCGATGGCGCGGATGAGCCCTGTGGTGTTGCAGCTGGTGAGCTTGAGATAATCGGCACCGACGCCCTTCTCGTAGTTTGCATAGCCGTGGAAAAAGACGTCGGCGACCTCGTTCTTCTCGCCGCCCTGGAAAACCGCCTTCTTGCCGTGCTTTTTATAGGTTTCCTTGTTCTTTGCACCGATACCAGCACCGGTGGCGTCAAGCATGATGTCGGCTTCCTGCACCAGCTCGTCGAGGGTACCGCTGATGGGGATGCCCGCATCGTCGAGATCGCCGCGCTTCTCCGGCATGGCGGTAAAGAGTTTGTAGGGCATGCCCCTCTCTGCGAGGGCCCGTATGGGAAGCGTGGGAGCTACATCCGCTACACCTACGAGCTCCATATCACCCTGCTTAGCGACTCCGTCTGCAAGGCGCTGTCCGACAACGCCGTATCCTGCTACTCCGACTTTGATCATTGTTTCCTCCTGCACTCCTATTCAAGGTTGTCTTTCAAGTAAAATTATAATGTAATCGTTTACTTTTACTATTGTAGCATACGAAGTATTTTTGTCAAGAAGAAGTTATCGATTGAGTTCACATAGATAATTACATACATAATATTCACATATTCTCCTTGGCAGGATATGCGCCATATCGTATACTGTTCCAGGGTGAAAAATATGAAACATGTACTCGCTTACAAAGGATTAACATTATGGCGTTCACGCTGAAGGACATCGCCTTCCTCACCGGTGTCTCCACCGCCACCGTCTCCCGCGTCCTCAACGGCAAACCGGGCGTAAAGCCGGATACCCGCGACAAGATCATCGAACTGATCAAAGATGTGAACTACATGCCCGACATCACCGCCCGGAGCATGAAGACCGGCAAGACCTACACCATCGGCATGGTGGTGGCCGACATCACCAACCCCTTCTACTCCGAGGCGGCGAAGACCATAGAGTTCCAGGCGAGAAAACACAACTACTCCCTCATCGTCGGCAACACCGGCAACAGCCTCGAGGAGGAGGAGACGATCATCAACGCCTTCCAGGAGCGCAAGGTCGACGGCTTCATCATCGCCTCCACCGAGCTGCGGGACAAGAAGGTGCAGAACACGATCAGGGCGGGCTACCCCACCATTCTCTTTCACCGCCGTCTCGAGAACAACGACAAGGTCAACTACGTCTGCTGCCACGAGGAGCGGGGCGTAGAGCTCGCCCTCTCCCACCTCACCGGGCTCGGACACCGCCGGATCGGCTTCGTCTCCGGCCCCCGCCGCTACTCCACCGGTGTGGAGCGGCTGCGGGCCTTCATGAATTTCGGAGAACGGTATCAGATAGAGCGCGATTCGTACTTAATAAAAGAGGGCGGCTACAACAAGAACCGAACGCTGCAGGCGGTCGACGAATTATTGAGCATCCCCGAGCCTCCCACGGCAATTTTCGCGGCAAACGACTTCATGGCACTTCAGGTCCTCGACCTCGTCCTCGAACGCGGCTTTCGAGTCCCGGAGGATATTTCCATCATGGGTTTCGACGACATCCCCCTCGCCTCCCACAACTCGATCCGGCTCACCACCATCGACGTTCAGCTCCACAAGGGCGCAATCGTGACCATCGAGAAGCTCATCAACCTCATCGAAGGGGTCCAGAAGCCGACCGAAAATATCCAGGTCCTCCTGGAGCCCGAGCTCAAAGCGCGTGCCTCCACAGGGCCTCCGCGACCGGAATAAGCCCAGGGCATGTTCTGCGTGTATACACGATTGGCCTCGAGGTGCTCTTCAGTCTCTTTCCACATAAGAATCGTGAATTGACTCCGGATCGAGCCCACTCCCCGGCAAAGCGAATTCTCTCAGACACGTAAACTCCGTATCGTCGAAGAAACGCAAATCCCGAAGCCGCTCCCGTCCGTCGAATTCTATAAACGATACTCCGCTTACAGTAGTGCTCGCGAGCGGAGCGTAATCCGGGACGATCATATCATTCCTCGGAAGGAGAATGCCCTTATACCAGGCAAGAGAGAGAACGTACCCCCCGCCCTTTCGGCGCATGCCGACAATCTCGTCGAAAAAGACACCGCCGGGAGTCCCGAACAGCGATTCCCCGTCCGAACTCTCAGAACCAAGCCTTCGTCCGGCGAGCTCGTCTCGGTATTCTCTCAAGAGCTCAGAAATGTCAGGCGAGTCGAGTACCAGCGGGACCGGCAGCTCCCCTACCAATGTAAAGACCTGAACTGATGATGCCGGAAGGAAGGATATATCGGCTTCTCCGCCACCCATTATTAACCCTGTTTCGATTCGTATCGAATGTATACGCCCTCGAGCTGCTCGTATCGAAACCATTCCCTGCTCCGCCCTCGCCTGTCCATCGCAGGAGAAACGCAGCAAGGCCGCCGCTCCCTCGAGCTCTCCATCCTCGGGATAGGTAAGACCCGCTTCGGCACTCCAGAGCTCCTCGATCTCGGTATCCTTCGTAGGATTCGAGCGGAGAAAGACACTCAGTCCCTCCTCGACGAGAGAGACTGAATAGAGCCGACGATTGCGGGGAAGATGCAGAACCGCTCTTTGATTGCAGAGCTCAACTACCTTCCCGAGCTCACCTCTCCTAAGAACACGTTCCACGAACTCCCCAAGCAACTCCTCGGCTCCGCGCATCACCTACACTACTCCTCAGTCCCAGCTTTTTCCGCAGGGGCGGATTTTGCGGCGGTTGTCCTCACGGCGGCCGCCTTTCCGTCGGCATCCTTCCCGGCAGCTGCATTCCCGGCGGATATATTCCCAACAGTTGCTTTCCCGGCGGCTGCCTCTGCGGCACGCTGCCTACGGCGGGCCCGTTCTATACGCACCATCGTCTCGAGTTCGTTGAAGAGGGTCAGCTCCTCTACGAATTTCCCGTCCTTGATGACGTGGTTGGTTATGCCCATGATCTCGACCCGCAGGCCGGAGGGCGGGCCGAATACCCCGTTGCCCTTGTGGGTCCCGCGCATCGTCCAGCGGGTGGAGGAGCGAAAGCCGTCTTTCTCGTTGCCGTTCCAATAGATGTCGTCTATCGAGAGATGGGCGTCGGGAAAGAGGGAGATCCACTGCAGGAGCTGCTTCTTGAGGGAATCGCGGCCGTAGAGCGTGACGTTCCTGCTGCCGTGGTACCGGTAGTCCTCCCGGTAGTACTCGTCGGCACGGCCGAAGAGGCGCCAGTTGAAGGTCTCCTCCAGCGCGCGCCGGATAAGCCCCTCCACATCGCTCGGGTCTTCGGGCTTCGGCGGAAGCTCCGGCGGCTCGCCTTCGCCGTGTACCCGCTCGATCTGTCCGGGCTCGGCCTGGTAGTCGTCGCAGTAGCCGGATTCGACGAGCTTTCCGACGGTCTCTTCCAGGTCGAAACCGAGCTGCATCACCGTGGCGGTGTCGTCGTGGACTACCCACTCCTCTATGATGCGGTTCTTGCGGGTAAAGCAGTTGGCGATGCCGCGTCGGCAGATCTTCCGGCCCGAGGGAGGCCCGTACATCGTCCAGCCGAGATTGGTTCCCACCGCGGTGCTGGGCATGGAGGTGTCGAAGCCGTCCTTGTCGTTTCCCCGCCACAGCACGTCGTCTACGTAGAGCTTGAAGTCGGGAAACGCGTTCTGCGCCGCCGCGGTGGCCGCGACCACGTCGTCGCGCCCGTAGACCAGACCGTGGGGCATGTGGGCAAGCGACTTGTGGTGGTAGTGGGTGTAGACCAGCCCCGGATTCTTCTCGTCCCAAATCTTGTAGGTACAGCGCACGATGTAGTCGACGATGTCGGTGTAGTCCTCGTCGAAGCCTTCCAGGCTCTGTCGCCTGCCGCCTGAAGGCGGTATCATTTCGCTTATGTCGGCCTTGAGGTCGAACTCTATCGGCTCTCCCTTGCCGGCGCTCTCTTTTCCCTGCTCCTTGGCAGGCTGATTGCTGTTCTGCTTTTCAGCCATGTTTCGCTCCTTGACTCCATTAGTATACACGACTTCCCGCGAAAACGCAGGAAGCCGTGTAGAAAAGTTTTTCGATATGATGTAACGCGCGAATTATCGCGCTTCAGTCGATGCGGCCTGTGCTCGGTCAGTGCTCAGCCCTTGACTGCGCCTCCCGTGAGCCCCTTTACCAGGTGCTTCTGGAACATGAGGATGATGATGATGATAGGTATCGTTGCCGAAACGGCAGCAGCCGCAGCAAGCGTTATGTCTCCGGGATCCTCACCTCCGGTAAACTGCGCAATAGCCACCGGGAGGGTCCACTTCGTTTGCGTCAGCACACGCGCAATGAGGAACTCGTTGTAGGCGAGAAGCAGTGTAAAGAGGGCGGTCGAAATGATTCCCGGCCAGGCCGAGGGTAGTATGACCCTCAAGAATGCCTGCAGCGGACCGAGTCCGTCTATCTTCGCCTGCTCGTCGAGCTCCTTCGGTATCTCCGCAAAGAAGGCCCTGAGCATCCAGACACTAAAGGGCTGATTCGCCGCCACGAGAACGAGGATCAACATGATGTAGGTGTCGTGGAAGCCGGTCAACTGTCCCAGTGAGTAGTAGGGAAGCGCATATGCCATACGCGGAAGCGCCCTGAAGGCGAGCGCGGCAACGAGTATTACCACACCGTCTAACTTCGAGAATCTCGCCAACGCGTACCCGGCGAGACTGCTGAAGGACATCGAAATGATGATAACCCCCGTTGTGACAATGACCGAGTTTACAAAGTAGTTGTAGAACTCTGCCGTATCGACGATTCTCGGTACGATCCAGATGAGGAAAAACAGCATGAGTACAATGAGGAGGTTGTTAGTCCAATTAGGAATTGGAATTCGATTGCTGAAGACCGCGAGGAGAATTATGGTCACTATAACCGACAGTACAATGACTCCCAGCATGCTGAGATTCTGGGGAGAGGACTCGAGCCAGAGATTTTTGTAGTTCTTGAAAGTCGGACTGAAGAAGAACACAGGGTTTCTCGCAAACGCCAGTCGAAGGGTCTTGAGCGACTGAAGGGCGGTCCAGAAAAAGGGCATTACACTGTAGGCGAAGAATAGCGCCAGGCCCAACCACATCGCCAATCGTCCGTATGGATTGAGTATTGGTTTCATTGTTTATTCCTTTCCCATCACTTGGAGATATGTTTTCCGCAGCCAGGGGATCAGCACCACCAACACACCTAAGATGGTGAGAACGGCAGTCGCATTGGCCCTGCCTAGACGCTGCACCTTCATACCTATCCGAAAGTTGTACATCATCAAGTTCTCCGCATGGTAGATCGGGTTCTGCTCGGTCATGACGAGGATGGTGTCGAACATTCGGTACATATCCATTATCAGGATCATCGTTGCCATGAGAAGGAGAGGACGCAGGTGCGGGAGCACGACAAAAGCTATCTGCTGCAGCCTATTCGCCCCGTCTACCTCCGCAGCCTCCAGATGGTCTTGCGGAAGAGTCTGCAGACCCGCGAAAAAGACGACGAGCGGATAGGGTGCCGCATACCAAATCAGCTGAAGGAGCACGAGGGTACGCACCGATGTGGAATTAAAGACGAAGGGCTGGTTGAATATCTGTTCATAAAACCACGCGTAGAGCCCTCCAATCTCGAAGAGCTGCTTGTACATCATCGTTCCAACGACGGGCACCACGACAAAGGGCAGCAAAAAACCCGCCATCAGAAGCCCTCTCGTCCAATTGCGCACCTGATCGAGCAGGAGCGCCATGAGGAAACCTATAAACAGCTGTGCGGGAACGGTTACCACCACGATGAGCAGCGAAAAGCGGAAGGCCTCCCAAAATCTCGGGTCAGATAAAATATAGATGTAGTTTTTTATTCCGTTAAATTCAGGCGAACTTAAGTTCCTGAAGGTAACGAAATGAAAACTCATGTACACGGCAACCGCGATGGGAAAGACCATGAGCGTGAGCATGAGAAGGTTGCTCGGTGCGGTAAACCGATAAAATATTTTTCGATTCATATCGGAGTTCTCCTGTTTCTACGCGACCCTAAACGGCGAGCCCTGCATCCGGAACATTACCAGATGCAGGGAAACACCGTATGCACATCACGCAGTTGTCGTTAGTCGATATATCCTTGAGCCTTGGCCTCTTCGTTGAACTTCTCTTCGGCCTTCGTCAGAGCCTCTTTCGGACTCAACTCTCCGGTTCCGACGAGGGGCAAATATTCACCGAGGGCGGTACGGGCAAGCGGATTGGCCGGACTGACCTGGTAGGCCCCGACTCCCTCTGCAATGCTCTCCATTGCCGAAGGCATATAGGGATCGGCTTGCTCACTCTGCACTGCCTTCTGCCTGGTGGGAATACCGTGTCCGGCAGCCATCTTCTGACTCTCCAGATCGGTTGCTTCCATTATGACCTTGAATATGAGCTCCTTATCCACCTCGGTGGTCTTGGGGATGCAGTAGAAGTCGTTGTAGGTACTCGCACCTCGGGGTCCGCCCTCTGTCGGTCTCGGGGAAGGGGCAAACTTCAGATCCTCCGGATAGTTCGACTTTTCCGGATCGAGCATGCCCGCTGCTCGGCTCGCCCAGATATTGGCAAAGGCAAGACGTCCGGTCTGCAGGCCGATCTCGCTGTCGTCGATGCTATAGGACATGCCGCCGTCGCCCATCGCCTTGTTTGCTACCTCTTTCATCAACTCGAGGGCCTTTACGCCCGCCTCGCTGTTGAAGGCACAGGTGTTGTCGTCGTTTATGTACTTGCCGCCGAAGGCACGGAGGAAGTGCAAGAACTCGATCTCCCATGCCCATCCGGCGTGGAGGTTCATGGTGAAGGGTACATTGATGCTGTTCTCGTTTTCCCGCAGCTTCTGAGAGGCAGAGATAACCTCTTCGTAGGTCTCCGGCACCTCGATACCGTGCTTCTCGAAGAGATCTTCGCGATAGATCAGCTGGAAAGTGTTGGAGGTGATGGGAATACCCATGACCTGTCCTTCGATAGTAGCAGCCTCCCACATCTGGTCGGGAATGTCCTCGAGGTCGTACTCGTCGCCGTACTTGTCGATGAGATCGTCGAGGGGCATGAGCCATCCGTTGAATCCCCACTCGTTCATCTGCGAGTTCGAGGCATGTACGATGGCGTAGGGAGACTCCTTTCCTCCGGAAAGTCCGAGACGTACCTGCTCCTGCGCACTGGCGGAGTCGAGCAGCTGTGTGTTCACCTTAAGATTGTCTACCGAGTTGAACGTCTCGAGCTCATCCGCGTAGAACTCGGTAATGGGGAATGCCCAGCCGATCATGTCGATGGTGGTTCTCTTCTCGGGAGCCGCGATGGGACCTTCGGCCTCCTTAGCGGTCTCTTCGGCTTTTTCTCCCCCCGCAGCTTTTTCGGCCTCTTTCTGACAGCCGACGAAAGCGGCCATAGAGACCACGATTACGATCAAAGTGAGAATCGTAAGTAATTTTCTCATTTCTTCCTCCTTTAGTATTGGACCGTAGATACGGTTCTATATCCAACGGTTAGACGACGTATAGAACATGCTTCATCTAACCGCTAATATGCGATGTGAAATGCAATTCATAATACCTCAATAAAGAATACGTATGCATGAATATGATGAGTGTATCCCCACTACACCCTGTTGTCAAGAAAAAAGTTTGTACTTTTTTATGACGGATACGCAGTTATTCACGCGTCTAAACTGAGAAAATCATTTTTATTATCATTGGACCGTGTATTCTGAAACACAAAAGGTGCCATAAGACAGAGAATATGTTTTATAGATCTATATATATAAGAATACGTATTCAATACTTGATCCATAGAGCTCTTCTGGACTCCTATAAAAAAGGAGCAATAGTCTGTCCGGCGCTCTAAAAATCCAATGCTCTGTTTTCTATTAGCTCTCTATTTGCAGCTGAGAATCAATCTGTGGGTCTTTATCTCATACGGACTGTAGCGAACAGAAAACCTGCGGCTTTCGGCATCCATAGAGACGGGGTTCTCCTCGAGGAGGTCGGTCTCCTCTATGCGCGCAACATCGACCGGCATCATAAATATGTTATGGGAATGGGTACCCGTGCTGTCGAAACTCCGCACTACCACCCCATTTCCGTCCTCTGCCTGCTTGACGGTCTCTACAATCAGAGAGGAGGAGTCCACATTCAGTATCGAGTGCTTCGGCGGCAGGCTGACTAACTTGGTTTCAGATTTCCGTTCCCTCGATGACGGCGCTTTCGAGCGAGACTGCTCTTCCGTTCTGCCAGCGTCTTTCTCGGCCGGCACCACTTCGCACATGATGGCCGGTACATTGTATTCGTAGCCCCGTCGGTCTACCTGCGCCTGTCGCCAGGTACCGTAATGCGGATACAATGAATAGGATATGCGATGATCGCCCTGATCGCTGCCATCGTCGGGTCGTATCGGACTCCTCAAAAGTGAGAGCCGCAGCACGTTTTCCTTTGCATCGTAGCCGTACTTGCAATCGTTCAATAGAGCGACTCCGTAGTCCCCCTCGGATATGTCGGCCCACTTGTGTCCCACTACCTCAAACTTCGCCTGATCCCAGCTCGTGTTTCTGTGGGTATTCCGCTCGATGTGGCCGAAGGGAAGATCGTAGGTGGCGGTCGTCGACCTCACTGCAAGGGGAAAGGCGACCTTGAGCAGCTTTTGCGTGTTGTGCCACTGGATCTTAGTGGAGAAATCTATCCGCCGGTCCTTCTTGTAGAGCCACATCTCCTGCTCGATGGTCGAGTCGAGCACCCACCAGCTGCTGCTGAACACGGCAAAGAGCGGTCCGTTCGAAGCCAACTCCCATCCCCTGCTCAGCTCCACTTGATAGCGATACTCCTCGAAGTGGTATGCAATATCCCAGCTGTTGAACTTGTATCCGGGATCATCCTCGAAGACCTGGAATCTGTTTCCACCGCCGGACAGCACCTCACGGTCGAACTCTTTGTCGAAGATCCGCCTCAGCGTGCCGTCATCCTCTATCTCGATCTGATAAAACTCCGTCTCTATACGCCGGCCGTCGAAGCTTGCGGTCGCCTCCTCTCTGGAACGGCCGGTCTGGACACGCGTCACGTCGCCGGAAAACCTTACTCCGACCCATCCCATCGACGGTGCTTCCTCTACCTCGAACCACATACGGCCGCCGTAGTGCTGAACGGGAAGGCCTGTATCGGACCCGGCCGACACCGCTGCCATACTCTCCCGCCGCTCCCTTACCGACGCGAGGGCTCTGCGCGTCCACGAGAGGGTATTAAAGAGGACGGCATCGCATTCTTTCTCCGCCCCGAAATCGATGGAGGCCATGAGTCGATCAATAGCTGCATCGCGGACCTCATTTCCGATGGAGAAGGCTTTTTCATAGTCACGCTTGATATCCGGCACTCCCTCGGGCCGGTGAGTTCCAGGGAGCGTGTCGTGGAACTGATGCAGGAGCAGCAGCTCCCATCCCTCGTTCAGTCTCTGCTGTGTCGCCTCTCCGCCGTAGATGTGCGCCATGGCGGAAAGAATCTCCGCATCTCGGTAGAGCAGCTCTCCCTTCCTGTTGAGACGTTTCAGATCTCCCTTCGATGTGTAGGTACCCCTGTGCGCCTCGAGGTACAGTTCGTCGTCCCAGACGGCCAGCTCCTCGTTCTTCGTTTCGATCCGACGAAAAAACTCCTCGGCAAACTCGATTTCCGCATTGGGCAGTCCGGGAAAGTTCTCCGAGCGCAGGCTCGCCTCCACCATCTCTCTGGTCGGACCTCCCCCGCCGTCGGCATACCCGTAGACGAAGAGGTTCTCACCAACCGTCTGTTTCTCCCGAAAGTCCTTCCAGTGTTGCCGCAGATTGTCGGCGCTGTAGGGCTGTCCGAAGTGGGTAGACGGAAAGTGGGTCAGGACTTCGCTTCCGTCGGGCCCACGCCATCTGAAGGTGTCGTGGGGAAACTCGTTGGTGTCGTTCCATATATTCATCTTGACTGTGGAGAAGTACTTCACACCGCTCTTCCTCAGGATCTGCGGAAGGGTGTAGACGAGACCGAAGACGTCGGGCAGCCAGCAGGTCTCGCTCTCGATACCGAACTCCTCACGAAGGAAGCGCTTGCCGAAGAGTATCTGCCGCACCCAGCTCTCCGGACCCAGCAGATTGCCGTCCGGCTCTACGAACATAGAGCCGATGATCTCCCAGCGGCCCTCCTTCACCCTCGCACGCAGCTCCTCGAAGACCTCCGGGTACATCTCCTTCAGCTTCTTGTAGAGGTAGGCCTGACTGTTGCTGAACTTGTACTCGGGATACTCGCGCATGAGGCTGAGCATGTTGGTGACGGTTCTGCAGTTCTTCCTGAAGGTCTCTTTGATCGGCCACAGGTAGATGATGTCCAGATGACTGTGTGCACAGATGTTGACCCTTCCGTCGTGCCGATATGCACTGCTGCCGAAGACCTTGTCTCGGAGAACCTCGCGGGCACGGGAGGCGGCTTCCACCGCCTCTTCGCGGCTTTCGATATGAGGTCCGATTCTCCGGCAGGTCTCCTCGAGGTGGTGGAGGAGAAACGACTCTATCTCCAAGTTGTCGTCTCTCCGGTAGTAACTCAGGTAGGCATCGAGCACAAAATAGGCGTCGCTGAGAAAAGCTTCGATATTCCTGTCCACCTTGAGCAGCCGTGCCCGTGCGAAACGGTGAAACTCCCGCTCGTCCCTTCTCCTGTCGTCGTAAGGAAAGTTAATGACGAAAGCCTCGATCTTCAGATCGATCTTCGATTTGCGTAGCACATGTTCACCAATGGGCACGAGACTCCTGTTCCAGTCGAGCCCCTGCCAAGGATAGCCGTCTACGCTCAGCTGAGCCTCTCCTCCGTCGAGAAACACATCTAACATGGTATTCTCTACAGCGTGAGACTCGGGAATATCCACCGTCTTGCAGAAGAAGGCGGTCACGTCCTTACCGCCCCACCAGTCACCGAGACGTATGGGCTTCCAGTCCTCATCTATGAACCGATACGAGGCGAGACTCTCGAGCTCGGCCCTCTTGTACTGCCAGTCATCCAAGTCGACGGGATCGTAATAGCAGTACTCTGCCAGTTTCTTCAGATGTCGTTCTATCCAGTTGTGGGGAAGGTCCGGACTCCTGTCGGGATCCTTTGGCTTTCTCTTGGGCATCGTTCCTCCAATCAGCAGTGGGTGTTCATCAGAAGGCTGTTCTCATCAGTAGGTACAGGCTCGAGCTGCCTGGGCAAAGGCATCCACGAGCTCGGGTTTCGCATCAAAGAAGTGGTCCGACGGAGAGATGATGTAGCCCCCATCCTTCCCGCAGGCATCGAAGCAGCGCTTCACCTCCTCCTCGGTCTGCTCGGGACTCACGTTCCAGAGAAACTCGTTCTGGTCAAAACCGCCGATAAAGCAGACCCTGTCACCGATCCGTCGATGGGCTTCGGCCAGGTCTACATCTCCGCCCATGCCCCGAGGAGTAAAGGTCTCCATGGCGACCGAGCCCATATCCGCGATCTGCTCCAGAATAGGCATCATTCCGCCGCAGGTGTGGTAGACGATTCTCTGTCCCGACTTCTGCGCCGCCTCGATAATCGGTGCATCGTAAGGCGCCACGAACTTTTCGAAGATGTTCGGAGAGATCACGGTCGTAGAGGCATCGCCCCCTCCCAGCTCGATCAGGTCCAGCGGCACTTCCTCCAGCGACTCCACATAGCGCATCTTTCGCTCGTAGAGCACATGCAGCAAATCCTTTATGAAATTCGGATCGTCGAAGGTGCCGAGAATAAGATTCTCTATGCCGTACAGTACCGCCGCATCCTGCCAGCATCCGGGCTGGCCGTAGACGTCGAAGGGAGGGATGACCGAGCGCACGAGCCCCTCATCTCCTATCGCCTCGACACAGCTCCTCACCTTCTCGGCATCGCATTTATAGTGAGGTACGTGCTTTGCGATAATGTCAAGGTCCTTCTTGCCCTTTATCAGATTCTCCCTTACCCAGGAGGTGTACTGGTTGCTCTGGGTGAGCATGGTGAGCTCGCCGTCTGGAGTCTTCACGGTATACCTGCGGGTGTGGTAATCAGGATCCTCCACCTCTTCGGAGCTGATCCTCCAATTGTCGGCAACGATGCCCTCGTATCCTGTCTCATCGTAGTTCGATCTATACTGCCCCTTGGACTCGTCCGGCATAAAGGGCTGAATCCAATCGATTCTGTCCAAACCGTGCCGCTCGAAGAACTCGGGCATGCTCGCCTCGTTTTCATACGTATGTAGATAGTAGTTTTGCAAGGTATGGGTGGATGCAGGCAGCCTATCGGCCTTTTCGTTGGCGAGGGCCTTTAGCATCCGCTTTCGTGAAGTCATAGCCTCTCCTCGTATAAGCATATTAGTTATGTTTATTATAACTTATATTATTAGTACTGTAAATCAATTTACACAATTCATTATTGCTTACAATACATGAATTAATAAATTTTATTTGATATATCATTTTATTGACAACAAAAGGGAACTCGAGTAAAATGAAGGGAGATATGAATGAGAAGCAACCTCTCTACAGAGCCATCTACGACGAGATTCTCCACAAGATCGAAACGGGAGAATACAAGCCGGGAGACAAGATCCTCACGGAGACCGAATGGGCGGAGCGCTACAACGTGAGCCGCATCACCTCGAAAAAGGCCCTCGACCTCGCCGCGGAGAACCACATAATTTTGCGATATCCCGGTCGCGGCTCTTTCATTGCCGACGATTCGAAGAAGATGATAGGAAGGAACCAGAGTTCTAAGAAAAAAGTCTTCGGCATCATACAACACGTGCTTTCGGATTCCTTCGGCCTTGAGATCTTCCAGACCCTCGAGCGGCTCGCACAGGATGCGGATATCCTCACCTTCACCGGCATCTCCTACGACGATGTAGAGAGGGAGAAGAGGCTCATCCACAACTTCTTCAACTACGGAGTCGACGGTTTCGTCATATTTCCCGTGCACAACGAGACCTTCAATAACGAGATCCTCAAACTCATTTTGGACGGCTTTCCCGTCGTATTAGTCGACCGCACCCTCAATGACGTATCTTGCCCCAACGTCATTTCCGACAACTACGAGGGCGCAAAGAAAGGGATGAACTATCTCTACTCCCTCGGACACGAGAACATCGGCATACTCTCGCGACCGATCGGCACGACCACCACCCTCATGGAGCGACAAAAGGGCATCATGCAGGCCATCATGGAAAGCGGTCATACCTTCAAACGCAACTGGTGGCTCACCACTCTCGACTCTGTTGACGAGAAGAGCGACGAGTCGTTCCTCCGATCTAAGGAGCAGGTACGACAGTTTCTCGAGGAGAATCCCGACATCACGGCGATATTCGGTCTCAAGTATGCGGTGGTCCCCGTGGTGGAAGTGGCTGCTCACGAGATGGGCCTGAGAATCCCCGAGGACCTATCGATTATCTGCTTCGACGATCCAGGCTACATGGTAAACCGGATAAAACCCGTGACGCATCTGAAGCAAAGGGAGAGCGAGATCGCAGAGAAAGCCTTCAGCCTCATAACCCACATGCTGAACGGCGATGATTTCGAGTACACTCACACCATCGAAGTAGATCTCGTCGTGGGCGAGACTACTGCAAACCGCTATTCGAGCGGCGAGTAACTGGCTACCCCTTTACCGAACCGGCTACCAATGCCTTGATGATGAAGCGCTGCAGAAAGAGCACCAGTGCCACCGCCGGCAAGAGCCCCATCACACCTGCCGCCGCAAGGAAGTGTGTGGAGATGTCCTGATAGGAGCCCTGCGCCTGGAGGATACCTACCGAAACCGGATAGAGCTCGTTATCGCTCAGCAGAAAGAAGGGAATGATGAACTGCGACCAGGCATTGATACTGTTGAAGATGGTGGCGCTGGCAATACCCGGAAGCGCCGTCGGAATAACCACCCGGGTCATGACGCCGAACCTGGTGCAGCCATCGACGATGGCCGCCTCATCGAGCTCCGGCGGAATCGCATCGAATACCCCTTTCATCAGAAAAGTGGTAAAGGGAAGGTGAATAGCCACGTAGATCAACGCAATGCCGATAAAGGTGTTTAGCAGATTGAGATTGGAGTAGTACCAGTAGATCGGGATGCTGATGATGATCGGCGAGATCATCTGGAAAAAGAGTATGCCTATGAGCACGAGGTTCTTGTTCTTGAATTGCCCCCTCGAGAGGGCAAAGGCCGAAGGAAATGCGGCAAGCAGCACTCCCACCGCGGTAGTAATAACCAGCGCAGCCGAGTTCCTAAGGTAGACCTCCATCTGAATGTTCTTCATCACCTTTCCGTAGTTATCGAAGGTAATGTCGAGCGGGAAGAAGTTGAACAGATGGACCGGCTCGAGTACCTGATCAGAGGTCTTCAACGAAAGTGCAATGATGTACACTACCGGCAGGAGAAAGAATACCAGCAGCACCGCGTAGAACAAGTACAGAAAGATCTTGTGTTTCAGTGAATATGTGTACATTTATTTGTTCCTCATCAGTCGTAGATAGAAGGCCGTAAATATCGAGGATGAGAGAATCATAAGCACGGCAAACACGGCACCCCTGGCCAGACTCATCCTCAGGAAGGTAGCTTTATAGGTCTGCAGCGAGAGCACGGTCGTAGAGATGCCCGGACCGCCCTGAGTGAGCGACCAGATCGCATCGTAGGTATTGACCGTTGCAATCGTAATGAGGACGAGGTTAATGAGCAACATTGGCTTGAGCAGCGGCAACGTGATCGTCCAAAAGCGCTGCATCGGCGTCGCTCCATCTATGGAGGCGGCCTCATAGAGCTGGGGATCGATGGCCCGCAACGCTCCGTACTGTAGTATGCCGCTGAAGCCCGTTCCACGCCATATGTTCGCCACGACGATCGCCATTAGGGCCCACCCGGGATTCACGAGGAAGGAGATTCGCTCACCTCCGAAGAGCTCTATCGTGTTGTTGATGACTCCCCATGCAGCACTGCTGAAGAGCAGATTCCAAGTAATACCCGCAATGACACCGGGAACGACCCAAGCCGCAATCATGGCAACCTTGAGGATCTCCATCCCCGGCAGATGGGTTTCCAGCAGCAGCCCGACTAAAAGTCCGAGCAGGAGCTGGAATGTGACTACGCACACGACGAAAACTAGCGTATTACGGAGAATGACGGCTGTGTCCGGATCGCTGAGCACCTGAAAATACGTCTTGAAGGTGTACTCTATGTCCGCTATGCCGATCCGCGCGTCGGTAAAGCTCAACCTGATGGCATCGATTACAGGAATAAGGTAGAAGAGCGCCATAATGACCGCCACCGGCAGAAGCCAGAAAAAAATCCATTTTTGAGAGCTGGTCAGCATGAAAAAGGCTCCTTTGATAAGATGAGGCGCGCAGAGGCTCTCCCCCTACGCGCCGATAATCCGAGTCGAAGAGATACTACATCTCTTCGTACTTGTCCATAACCTTCTTGTACATCTGATCCACGATTTTCTCGATGTCGGCGTTGCCGGCAATGATCTTGCCGACGCTCTCTTCGAGAAGGCTTTCGACCTCTGGATAGAGGGAAGTGGCGGGACGAGCCCGTCCGACTTCGAGCTCCTTATAGATCTGATCGTAGAAGGGCGAATCGAATGCGGGTTCCTCGAATACGTCCTTACGCACGGGGATATAGCCGTGAAGAGGCAGACGTTCGGCCATCGCCTCCTTGCTGACATAGACCTCCTTCACGAAATCTATGGAGGCTTCGAGCTTCTCCTCGTCCTGACTCATAAAGCCGAAGGTCCAGCCACCGTAGATATTGGATGCCTGATTGGTCTTCGGGGTTGGCAAAGATGCGTACCCCCAGCCCTCTGGCAGTGCGTTGTTCACCCAGGAACCGGCGATCATCGTGGCAACGTTGCCTGCCTTCGCTTCGGTCTGGAGCTCGGTGTGCTCGTATCCGACGATCTCCTTAGGCATGGCCTTGGTATCGATCAGCTCGCGGTAGAACTCGAGGGTCTTGACCAGTGCCTCCTTGTTCTTCCCCTCACCGAAAACCGGTCGGTAATCGTCGTCGGGATCGAAGAGGATGCCGTCCTGTGCCCAGAACATCGGCAGGAGGCAGAAAGCGGCCGCTGGCCCCTTGCCCTGCGTCATGAAGGGCCAAGCATCCTTTCCTTCCGACTTCATCTCCTCGTTCAGCTCCCTGATGTCGTCCCAGGTCTCCGGAGCCTCCGAAGTTATCTCCTGGTTGTAGTAGTAGAGCAGCGTTCCGGTCTCGGCCCAGAAGGCGTACTGCTTGCCCTCCCGCTGGGTGACCATCTTGGTGAAGTCGAAGAACTGATCCTTCGTCTCTTGGCTCACGTACTCATCGATCGGGGTGAGTACACCGGCCTCGTGAAAGTTGCCGAGCCACTGACTGTCGATGTTGGCGAAATCGTACGGATCGCCCGCCAGTGCTGCATTGAGCAGCTTGGTCATCGCCTGAGCGGTCTGTCCGCCTGGGATGAGCTCGATCTCCACGTACACGTTTGGATGCTTCTCCGCCCATGCCTTGAGCCTCCTCTCGTAAAAGTCGACCCGTTCTTCGACAGTCGAGTTCATGGTATTCCACGAACCGATCAGAGCCTTCAGCTTGATGGGAGCGCCGGGATGCCCGGCCTCGGTTGCGCTTGCCACCGGTTCGGCCTCGGCACCCTTTTCCTGAGAGCCTCCGGCCCAGACGGTTCCCACGCAACACACGAGCAGAACTGTGAGTACTAATGTGATTTTTCTCACGTTGATTCCTCCTTGTCTTATGCAATTAGATATATTGATAATAACATAAAACATTATTTCTGCAAACCAATAAATAAAATTTTATTAATTTTATATAATATAATATTTTATTAAAATTTTTATTTGATATATCATTTAGTAATTGGCCGAGTTCGCTACTATACCGATACCGCAACAAAATTTGCATTCAAGTCTTACTCCTTTTATAATCTTATTTGTTGAATGCGTATTCTCGCACAGATGATCAGGTAAATTTACATGTGCGGGTGATACGAAAGGAGGTACTATGATAGATTGGAGCCCTCACCTGGTGCGCTACAGCGAGCTCCGTCCAGGCAGTGCGGCGTTCGTCGATGCGCGCATCCCGGGAAGTCATATGAAGGAGAACTACTGCATCGTCGGAAAGGGGGTCACGGAGAACCCGCGACAGCCCATCCACATACACGAGACCGACGGCTTTCACGTCGGCGCGGCGGGCCAACCCCCGAACATCCTCAACTCCCTTCACAGTCACTTCTCCGCAGAGGTCTTCATGATCTTCAAAGGCAGGTTCAGAATTTTCTGGGGAGCGAAGGGCGACAACGAGGCAGTTCTCGGCCCTGGAGACATGATTTCGGTGCCTACCCACTGCTTTCGCGGTTTCGAGGTGATGGGGGACGACTACGGCTTCATGTTCACCCTTCTGGGACGGGACGATGTCGGAGGCGGCATCGTGTGGCATCCCGACGTGCTCCTCGAGGGGAGAAAACACGGCCTCTACCTGCTGAAGGACAAGAGCCTTGCCGACACCACGAAGGGTGACCCCGTTCCTTCGGAGGAGGAGCTCTACCCTACGATGAGCCCAGAGGAGGTTGCAGAGTACGACGAGTACAGCGTCGATGAGATGATGGAGCACGTCAATTTCAGGAGCGAGATCACCCCCACCGACAGCCCATTCACCACCAAGGGCTCGTTCAGGCAGTACAACCTCATAGGCGACGGCGCCTCCTCCACCGATTTCTCGGTAAAGAGCAGAGACGACGCCTGCATATTTGGCTATGAGATGGATACGAACGGAAGACTGCCCATGCATCGGAGGCCGGAGAACCAGGTGCTGGTCAACATGGGCGGCGACGTACTGGTAGAGTTCGGCGGGGAGGGTAACGGCTCAACTCCGCTGGTCCTCACCCCCGGAGACAGCTTCGACCACCCTAAGGGACTCCCCTTCTCCCTGAAGAGTGTGCGGGGCCCAAGCTTGACCTACTGCTTCGTTGCGGGTAACGAACCCTCCCACCCGGAGATCCTGGAGTGAGCCCCGAGTCGTCTGATACGGCTCGGCCCGCTCTACGCTGCACGGCGAAAGATGGAATCCTCCTCCTGCCGGGCCTCCTCTGCGACGACCGTCTATTCGCCCCCCAGGTCCCGCATCTGAAACGTCTCATCTCTGCGGACAGCATCCACACAGTGCATCTCCTGCCGGCAGAACGGAGCATCACAGCCATAGCCCGAAGGGTGGTTGAGGAGGTGGACGAACGGCTCGGGCCGGATCGTCCGCTGGTTTTGGTTGGTCTTTCCATGGGTGGGATCACAGCCATGGAAATCCTCAGGCAATTCCCCGACCGTGTGTCCGGGCTCAGCCTCTTGGACACCAACGCCATGGCGGAGGGCGAGTCCGCCTCCGAGGAGCGGTATGCGATGGTCGCCGATGCGGTCGAACACGGCATCGGCTGGTCGATGCGCGAACGCCTTCTCCCCGCCCTCCTCCACCCTGCGTTTCAAGGGGGCACGGAGCTGCCGCAACTCATGGTCTCGATGGCGGAGGAGGCCGGTCTCTTCCATTACCGGCCCCATGCAGATGCCCTCGCAAATCGACCGGACTATTCGGAGACACTGTCCCGGTACGACGGGCCGGCGCAGATCATCGCAGGCGACAGAGACGTGCTTTGCCCGCCGGAACGTCAGCACCACCTGCTCAACTGCCTTCCGGGGGCCATTCTCCACTTCATAGGCACCTGCGGCCACATCTCGACGCTCGAACAGCCAGAGACGGTCAACCGGCTCCTCACCTCGTGGCTCACGGATATCGTCGGGGCGGCCAACGGCTGACTGCTCAGCGCCCCGCCCTCTCTGTCCACTGTACCACGAAAATCGAGACGGCAACCACAGTGAGCCCGGTCCACACCACGTAACCCCCCTGCTCGCCGAGAAGGTGTATGGACAGAAGCACGCCAAAGACGGGAACGAGGAACTTGAGCCGTATAGTCTTGATGACTCCTATGACGGATATGGCCCGGTTGTGGATCAGGTAGACCAGCGCCGTCGCCACCACCCCGTTGTAGACCACCAGAACCCACTCCAGACGACCGAGGACCAGAAGCACACGGAAGTCGGCCTTTAGGACGAGCGCCGCAATCAGCAACAGCAGCGCCCCCCAGAGGAAGGTGATGTAGGTCGACACAGTGCTCCCGTAGCGCCCCACGAATAACTTGAGCAGCGTGTAGTAGAGACTGATGCAGACGGAGGCCAGCAGGCAAAGGATATTTCCCAGAAGCTCGGCGTCCCAGTCCTGAGAACCTGACAGACGCCCCTCGGTGACCACGAAAGACATCCCCGCCATGCCCACCAGGATTCCGACGAACTGCCTGGCGGTGAACCGCTCACCTATCATCAGCCGTGCTAACAGCGGCGCGAAGATCGGCTGGGTGTTTGCCAGGATGGAGCTGAGGCTGGAGGTGGAGAGCTTGATTCCATAGAAGAGGAGTACCGCGAAAACGGTGACCCCCAGCGTGCCCAAGAGCATCAGGTGTCCCACATCACGGTGCGAAGGTGCCCCGCGGCGGGAGATCTCACGGAGGAAGAGGGGCGTCATGGGCAGGAGCGCAAAAAGATACCGCAGAAATGCTCCGAGCAGCGGATGGACCCCAGTGACGATGTACTTTGAAGCGGGGTAGAATGAGCCCCAGATGAGGAAGACCAGCAAGATGCCCAGCAGCCACTTCGTTTCACGTTTCACCATACACCTCGCATACAGTGCGGCCCGCTAACTCCGCAGAGCGACGCACTTGACAAACGAAACGCCGTTCCTGCGGATAGGTCCGCGTGAACGACGTCGTAGCCATGCGTATCACACATGGCCAGATTCCTACAGCAGCTCGCGTCAGGATCTCAACTCTTGACCGCTCCCATCGTGATGCCCTCGATGAAGTAGCGCCGTATCGCCAGCGAGAGTACGAATATGGGCACGATGATGATCATTCCCGCGGCGGCCATCTGCTCCCACATAATGCCTACCTCCGAGTCCAGCGTCATGAGCCCAACCGTCAGCGTCACCGCCTCGCGCCTGGTCATGATGAGGGCGAATATGAACTCGTTCCATGACTGGATGAAGCAGAATGCGAAGGAGGTGATGACCCCCGGCATGATCAGCGGCAGAGAGATGCGGCGCATCAGCTGGTAGAAGCTTGCACCATCTATTATGGCCGCCTCCTCTATTTCATATGGGATGCCGTCGATAAAGCCCTTCAGCATCCAGATGGCAAAGGGCAGCGTAAATGATAGGTTGAGGATGATCAGCCCCAGCCTCGTGTCCAGCAGCGCCAGCTCCCGGAAAACCGTGAAGAATGGAAGCGCCACCACCACCGGCGGTACGAACTGGCTAGAGAGCACCCAGACGATCAGGAACGTGTGCGCCTTGAAGTTGTAACGGGAGAAAGCGTATGCGGCCATAACCCCGATGATCACGTCTACCGTGGCCGTAATAATGGAGACCACGAAGCTGTTGAGCACCATTGGGCCGAAATTTCTCGGCGGAGTGAAGATCTTTACGAAGTTCTGCAGGGTCGGCTCGAAGAAAAGCTTCGTGGTGTAGGCGTCCACGGGAAATTTGAAGGCCGTAAGGGCCAGCCAGAGTATCGGCAGGAAGATGAAGAAGGCGACGAGGGCCCAGCCGAGGATATTGAGGAAGTTCCACCAGCCCTTCTCCATCGCGTGTTTTTTAAGCCGGCTGTCGTGTATCTTTGCTATGCTGCTCACCGTCTCGTCTCCTTTCTCGGACTAATTGCGTAATTCAGTTTCATTTTATGCCCCCCCACGTACGACTTTCTTCACGTAGACGAACGCGAAGATGAAGAGCCCGAAGACCAGCAGGTAGGCCAGGGCTGATGCGTATCCCATGTCGAAGAAGCGAAAACCAGTTTTATAGATGAAGAAGTTCACCGTCTCGGTAGCCCGTCCCGGGCCGCCGCCGGTCATCGTCACCACCGCGTCGAACTGCCGGACCGAGAATATCAGCTTCAGCAGCGTCACCATTACGATGATGGGTCTGAGCATCGGCAGGGTCACGTAGAAAAAGGTCTGAATCCTGTTGGCACCGTCCACCTGCGCCACATCGTAAACCTGTCTGGGCAGTGAGTCCAGCGCGCCTATGAAGACCAGTCCAATGTAGGGAGACCAGCCCCAGACCTCGGTGACCGCAAGCCAGAAGACCGCCCAGAAGGGATCTCCCAGCCACACAACCTCGCTGAACCAGGGAAGCATGGTGTCCAAGATCTTGTCTATGATGCCATAGTAGGGGTTGAGCATGAAACGCCAGGAAAAGCCCTTGAGGGCCGGTGCCATCGCATACGGCAGTATCAGACAGGCCTTGAGGATGGTACTCACGAGGCTCTTCTTCTGCAGGACGAGGGCGATCATCAACCCGATGACTACCGAGAGGATCACGGAAACGATGGTGTAATTGACCGTCACCACGACGCTGTTGATGAAGTTCGGATCGTCGAAGGCCCTGAGGTAGTTTCTGAGACCCACGAAGTTGCCGGGTGTGGGTCTCTTGTCCAGCTGCCACACACGGAAGCTCGTGACGAACGCCTGCAGAATGGGATAGAGCGTAGTTGCGGCAAGCACCGTCACTCCAGGCGCGAGCAGTGACAGTAGTACGGTTCTCTGTTTCATACGGATTCCTCTTGCATCGAATTATGCTTAGCGGGGAAGGACAGGGCGGCGGAGATGAGCCCCGCCGCCCGTTGCTGCCGTTCCGGTCTAGTAACCGGCTCTCTCCATTATCTCGCTGACCTCATCCGCGGCCTGGTCGAGGACCTTCTCCACGTCTTCTCCGGTCGCTGCCTTGTTGACCGCGATGGCGAGGACGTCGGAAACCTCGGGCCACTCGGCGATCTGCGGCATGATCCTGGAAACCTCGAGGCTTTCAGCCGCGGTCTTGTGCATGCCGTTCCACGCCTCGTTGACCTCAGGATCGTTGAGAATGGCCTTCTGCACTGCCACGTTGGTGGTGGCGTTCGGATCATCCTTGGTAGTCACGATCTTCTTCTCGAGATCGGGATTGGTTGCCCACTTTAAGAATTCCCACGCCGCATCCTTGTTGGCCGAATCCTTCATGATGGCCAGGGGCATGCAGATGGCGTAGGTGGCGCCGCCCTTGCCTTCCCACTCAGGGACGGGAGCAAAGAGCGCATTCTCCACCACCTCAGGCTGAGCATTCTCCTCGTTGACAAGGTTGGTGTACTGCCACCACCAGCTCAGGGACATGGCGGACTCGCCCTGCGCCATTGACTGGACAGCCTCGTACTCGTTGTAGGTCACGCCTCCCGGAGGAGCCACTTCCATTTCGGTGAGAAGACGCACGAACCGCTCGGTCGCCTCTACGCCCGCGGCGTTGTTGAAGACGGGCTCCCAGTTGTCGTTGAAGATCTGGCCGCCGTTGCTCCACAGGTAGGTGATCCACACGAAGAGGTTCTGCCCTGCGTGGCTTGCGTAGGGGTAACTGATACCGAACTGCTCGGTCTCCTCGGTGATGGTCTTGGCAACGGATTCCAACTCAGCCCAGGTGGAGGGGACCTCAAGGTCCAGCTCGTTCATGAGGTCTTCGCGGTAGAAGAGCAGCTGGGGATGGCCCCTCCACGGAAAGGCGTAGACCTGTCCGTCCTAGGTACATGCCTGCTGGAAGGCTGGGGGATACTTGTCCATGTCGATTCCAGTGGCATCGATCCTGTCCTCTATGGGGATGAGGAACTGCTGGATGGACGGGCCCCAGGAGTCCAGGTAGGTGACGATGTCGTAGTTACCGGTCATGCCGACACCCTCGGAGGTGATCTTCTCGAGGAGAGAGCCGAATGGGGTCATGTCGAACTTCAGCTCTATACCGGTCATCTCGGTGAACTCATCGGAGTACTGCTCCAGCGCCGTGTTCTTGGCCGCGTTGTTGAGCATCAGATTGAGGGTGGTGCCCTCATAGGGCTTGCCGGACTTCAACCCGTAGGGAAGCTCCTCGGCCATCTCTTCGTCTGCCTGAGTCTTTTTGGGTCTCTGATGCATCCTGCTGTCCACCTGCGAATACCAGCCCCGCGCTAAGCATCAGCACCAGCATCAACACAGCCAGTCTAATGAATTTTCTCATCTTTACTTCCTTGAAAAAGTAGAACATTGTATACGTATGCAGATTATTATAGCCTAGCCAGACGAGCTGTAAAGGGTTATTGTGAAAATTACACAAAAAGGTTATGACTTTTGTTAGAGAGTACATCGATTAATATCTTTCCATCTGCTCTCCCCGGCCGAATCACCCGGTCAAACAACCGATTTTTCCTGTTTCATGCCGCGATCCGGCACAACGGGTTCTTCACGCAAGTCCGGCCAGATTCGATACCCAAATTATTTTCTTGACTCCTCGGACAGGAGCCCCTATTATGTTTACGTATACAAATTTTGATTCAGACTGGTGAAACATGGCAAAAAAAAATAACAGAAGAGTATCTTCCCGTGACGTTGCACGCCTTGCCGGAGTGAGTCAGGCAACCGTCTCCCGGGTGTTCACTCCCGGAAAACAGGTCTCCGAAGACAAGCGCAAGCGCGTGCTCGATGCGGCCTATAACCTCAACTACAAGCCGAGTGTAATCGCCCGGAGCCTCATCCAGAACTCAACAAAAATCATCGGTATCGTTATTCGCAAATTCGAAAACCTATTCTATGTCCGGGCCCTCGACCTCTTCTCCCGTAAACTGCAGAGTCTCGGTTACAGCGTCATGCTCTTCGATATCGCGGGAGCCCAGGCAGTCGAGGACACCCTTCCCATCGCCCTGCAGTACCAGGTAGACGGCGTCATCATCACCTCTGCAACCCTCTCATCTCCCCTCGTGGAGGAGTGCAGCCGCTTCGACACCCCCGTAGTCCTCTTCAACCGGGTAAACGAGGGCGAGAATGTCCACTCGGTCTGTACCGACAACTTGAATGCGGGACGCGAGATCGCCGAATACCTCATCGGCAGGGGCCACCGAAGAATATCCTACGTCGCCGGCGAGCGGCACAGCTCGACCAACAGGAATAGGGAGCAGGGTTTCACAAATCGACTCTCCGAGGAAGGCATCGAGCTCACCTCGAAAGCCGAGGGGGACTTCGAATATCCCTCCGGTCTCGAGGCAGCCCGCGAACTGCTCTCAGCCAAAGAGAGACCCACGGCTGTCTTCTGCTCCAGCGACAACATGGCGATGGCCCTGCGCGATGTCGCCGAGCTGGAGTTCCGACTCTCCGTCCCGGACGACCTCTCGATCGTAGGCTTCGACGACATTCCGATGGCTTCGTGGCCTCGCTATGACCTGACCACCTATCACCAATACACCGACAAGCTCGTGGACAACAGCATCAATGTGCTCTTGGAGGCCCTACAAGATCCGCACATGCCGATCGCGCATCAGTTCCTCCAGGGACGGCTCATCGAGCGGGGTACGGTAAAGGAGATCTCGTGATATACGAACACTTTCTGCCGCAGGGGAAAGGCCTTTTTCATCCGGAATATCCGTATACCCGCATAGCCACGGGTTTTCGTTTTCTCGAAGGCCCTGCGTGGCACCCATACGAGCACCACCTCACCTTCAGCGACATCATAGGGAACGCACTCTACAGGTGGGCACCGCACACAGGCGTGGAGATGTTACGGCCGAACAGCTATCTCGCAAACGGCAACACCTACGACAGAGAGGGACGCATCCTGACCTGCGAGCACGGGACCAGCGTAATCAGCAGGACCGAGCACGATGGGACGAGGAACGTCCTCGCCGACTCCTACCAGGGAGTCGAGCTCAACAGCCCGAACGACATCATCGTGCGGAGGGACGGAACCATCCTCTTTACCGATCCCACCCCTGGGCGAAGCGCACGCATGGGCATCCCCAGGCCTCAACACCTCTCCTTTACCGGGGTATTCAGCCTCCACCCGGAAACCGGCGAACTCGGCCTCGTCGCCGACGACTTCTCAAAACCCAACGGACTCTGCATGAGCCTCGACGAACGCCACCTCTTCGTCAACGACACCGACAGACAGCATATTCGCCGCTTCACTGCGGAGGATGACGGCAGATTCTCCGGCGGCGAGATATGGGCAGAGCTGATGACCGATGGCCCCGGTGTAGCGGACGGCATGAAAATAAGCCTCGATGGTTTTCTCTTTTGCAGCGCACCGCGCGGTATCCAGATATTCGACCAAGAGGCTAATCTCGTCGGCAGGCTCTATACTCCCGAAGTCGCGGCGAATTTTACCTGGGGCGGCCCCGACATGAAGGCCCTCTACCTCACCGCAACTACCAGCCTCTACTCGCTGCGGAGCTCCTGCGAAGGCCCCAAGCTCTTTTGATTCGCTGCGCACAGGCAAACTGAAACTCTAGGGCTTTGAGCTCTTTTTCGAACGCCGACACACACCTCATGCCGACACCGGGAGAACCCGGTTGCACGGGGGCTCACCTGCGAGTTTGAAAGTAGGCACTGTAAACGAGCTCGAGCGTATCGTCCTCCCCGACATTTCCCGGAAAGATGACATAGGGCATACCTTCGCAGCGATGCCCCTCGGGGAGCTCGACTGCCGGGACCCCCGGGTGGACCTGACCGAGGACCCTCACGAACTCAGGGCCGAGCCCGGAGACCAGGATGTCATGCGAGGTAATGCCGCCCTTCGAAACGAGGAAGCCGAGCTCCTCCAGCTTCGCACGTACGACATCTACAAGAAACTGCGAGAGAATCTCGCCTGTCTCCAAACGCTCCTGCGCGCTTGCGAAGGTCAGCTCTTCTCTCGGAGTGTAGAGCACCGGAGTCTGCCCTTCTCGATGAACAGCCGCTATGGAGCCGAGTATCCTCTCCTGCTCTGTGCTTCGTTCATGTGTGCCGGAGAGCACCTTGCCGATGTCGATTTCGAGCCCCTCGGTCGTCGGATTCTCGAGTAGCGCATAGAGCTGACGCGTGGTCTTGGGCACATGAGATCCGACTACGATCAATCCGCTTTTTCCCCTCAGCTTCACCTCCTCCTTCTCGAGCAGGCCTCTGTCCGGATTACGGTTAAAGGATTTCACGAAGGATGAGGAGGTGTGGAAGAGAAAGTGCTTCCCCTCCTCTACGGCTCGTCTGGCCGCAGCGGTAAACCTGTCGAGATCCTCGTATGAGCTGCAGTTGACCACCACGTAGCGCTCGGACTCGAGTCCCTCGAGAAACTCCTCGAGTGCGCTGCCGTCGTTGTCCCTGAGGAGCTCGAGGGGGATGCCTGCGACATCCTCTGCGTGCACCCTCCCATTGGTCTTCTCTTCTATGTAGTTCGGTAAATAGGAATCTCGATAGGAAAACACCGAGTCACGGGCAAACTCCGAGTCGGAGGTCTTCTTCTCCCTTCCCTCCTCGAGGAGATAATGGGTGTCGCCGTAGGTGTATCTTCCCGCCTCGAAAAATGCGGGAATGACGAAGACCGCATCGTAGCGGCCCTCCCGGCCGCAGGCTTCCAGAGTCTCACGAATCGCATCTATCTCGAGGGGAAAGTGGCCCCTCAGCGTGGAATCGGATCTCCCGACGAAGATCGGCCGGATCTCTCCACCCTTCCTCTCATTCAGCGCCGAGCAGACCGCTTCTACCGCTCCCCGTATCTGCTCCCTCGCCTTCTCCGGTTCCAGGGCCCTCGTGTTGGTGAGGATGTAGAAGAAGTCCGTCTCGTCGTCTAAGGCGGTACGGATGGTGGACTTCTTCCAATCGGTTACGGCGAGACAGCCGTGCACCGTCTGTATACCCGTGGGATCGTCGTCGAGTATGATAGTTTTGAATTTTGTATGCATATTGGCGATTATACAAAAAAGGCGGAAGATGAAAAACACCTACCGCCCTTAGAGACCACGTCTTCTCGAGTCCTCTTCCCGCTCAAAACCGGCGAGAAAGCGCAAAGGACTTCAAGACCCTGCGAAAGAGCCATGCATCACTATCAGCGATACTCCTTCGTAAAGCTGTCGACCAGCCCTCTTCCGACCTTGCCGAGAGTGACTGTGTCCGACATCAGCAGCAGCAGGTTGTAGCCCCGATCGTACTTGGCCTTTGCATCGTCCCAGTCCTTTGCCACGGTGGAGAGGAACTTGTCGGATGCATTTACCTTCTCTTCGATCGTCTTGATCGCCTCCTGCACCGCCGGCTGCGAGGGATCCGAGAGGTAGCCGAGGTTGGTTGCGAGGTCCGCAGGGCCGATGAAGATGCCGTCCACCTCAGGCACCTCGAGGATCTTGTCGAGGTTCTCTACCGCCTCGCCGGTCTCCACGGCAATCATCAGCACGATCTCTTCGTCCGCGCTCTTGAAATAGTCTATCGACTTGTTGCCGAAGTGAGCGGCCCGCGGGCTGCCGGCTACGCCGCGTATACCCTTCTGCGGGTACTTGACCGCCTTCACCGCGGCTTCGGCCTCCTCCTTCGTGTTGACGTAGGGAACGAGGAGCCCGTAGGTGCCTGCATCGAGGATTCGCTTGACCTGCACGAAGTCGTTCCACGGCGCACGCACGAAAGGCACGGCGGGATAGCCCTGCATCGACTGTATCTGGCTGATGAGGGTCTGAATGTCCCCCGGCGCGTGCTCCATGTCGATCATCAGCACATCGAATCCCGCCTCGGCGAGAACCTGACTCGTGATGTTGCTCGCCGCCTGTGCCCAAGCGCCGGCCACCTTCTTCTTCTCTTTCAGCAGCTTCTTCGCTGCATTGATATGTGTAATCTCCACGTCTCTCTCCTTTTTAGCGAAAGTTCTTATTCTCGAGAGTTCTTACTGGAACAGCACCGGCTCTATGTCGAGCATATTGCAGACCTCGATCAGCTCGTCTACGTAGGCGCCGGCCACACCGGAGATGTGGTTGGAGCCGTACTCGTCGACGAAGTCGTCGATGTCGAAGCCGACTTTGGCAAAGAGGGTCGGCAGCTGGTGGGGTCCCCTCGCCTTCACGAAGTCCTCGATGAGGTCGTCGGAGGGCGCAACCGCCTCGCTGGGGATGATCGCCATGTAGTACTTTCCGTCTTTCCGGTAGAGTCTGGCGAGCTGCATCGGTCCGGGCGCGGCGGTAAAGTAGGTAATGCCTCCCACTCCCGGGCGCACCGACTGCTTGATGGTGATCGCCTTCATGTTCTCATCGGGCTCGCCGCTGCGGGCCCCGTACCAGGTGCACATGGCGCCACAGTTCACGCAGTACATGGTGCTGCGCTCATCGTCTATGTGGCTCACGTCGGCAAAGTAGGTCGGCTTGCCGTCGGATATTATCTTCAGGATCTGCTGGGTGAGTGCGGCGTCGGCGTCGGCCTCACAGGCCATCACGATGCCGTCCTTCTTTCCCTCCTCTGCGTCGTAGTCGCTCGGCAGGAGCGCCGCGGTCATGCACTGCGGCGCATAGTGGTGGGAGAGCTCGGTCATGCACTTTATGGCGGTGAACTCGAGATTGTAATCCTTGATGATGTCCTTGGTGGCGAGGTAGCAGGCAATCTGGAAGTCGAAACCGTCCTTGGTCAGACGGTCCTCGTTGTATTGCACCTCCTTCACGCTGCCCTCGATCCACTCTCGCATCTTCTTGACCCGTGCGGGATCCATCTCCTCGGCCCGCCGCACGATCTCGACCTGATCGATGTGCTCGGCGTCGACGCCGAACTTCTTGCGCCACTGCATCGGGTCGAACTGGGCGGTGTCTATGCCGATCGATCGGCCGCCGAAATAACCGAAGACGCTTCCCTGCAGCTGCGACTTCACCTGCGCCGCGCGGATGTAGGGCATCATCTTGGCCCCGAGATCGGGACTGTCGTAGTCTATGCGCACCCGCTTGTGGGGATAACCGATCTGGGCGAGGGCTCCCGAAGTGCCGAAGAAGCCGACATTGCCGTGGGTGGCAGGGTCGCGGTTACCGAGCACGATGGTCGGAAGATTCATCCGCTGTACGCCGTAGACCGCCAGGTTCGGCGAGGTCCAGCATGGCGTGTGGGCAATGAAGATCTGGGCTCCCTGACGCTTGAGTGTGTCCACCGCTTCGGTAATCTGTGCGCGTGTCCTGGAGACTTCCTCGTTGTAGAGGACCTCCACATCGAGCCCCTGCAGTCCCTCTATCGCCTTCCTGTGCCTCGGCTCGGTGAGGTTCTTGAAGACCTTCTCCCACTCGTTCTTACGATAATCGCCGAAGGTGATTATCGCTACTTTCGCTTTGTCCATAGTATCTCCCTATTTCAGCTCTTTCTTCGCCCGCTGAAGAAGCTCGTAGTCGTCGTCGGTTACGGTTTTGTATCCCGGAGTGGGATAGGCCTGAAATCCGCGTCCGCCGTCGTTGTAGATCGACTGGCCGAATATGAAGTTGGAATCCTCGGAGGCGAGGAACACCGCGAGGCGTCCACACTCTTCGACGGTTCCGATCCGCCCGATGGGGGTCCTGCTGAGAATGGTGTTCATCAGCTGATCGTCCGATCCGACCCGCCGCATGAGCTCCGTCTCGATGGGTCCGGGGGCGAGGGCGTTGACCTTGATGTTGTACTGCGCGAGCGCCACCGCCTGCACCTTGGTCATCTGCTGAATGGCTCCCTTGCTTGTGGTGTAGACCATCTGGGAGTCGAGTGCGAGGTGAGCGTTGACCGAGGACATGTTTACGATCGCACCGCCGTCGCCCTGCTTGATCATCTGCCGGGCGGCGAACTGATCGCCGAAGAACATGCCCCGGAGATTCACGTCCATGATCTTGTCGTACTGCTCCGGTGTAATGTCGAGGAAATGAGTCTTGTTCGAATCGTTAATACCCGCATTCGCTACGTAGATGTCGAGGCGTCCGTAGAACTCGACGGTCTTGTCCACGATCATCTGCAGATCTTCGACATTCGCCACATCGCACTTGATGTAGCGCACATCGCCGCCGGCCTCCTTCAGCTGCTTCTCTGCAGCCTCGCCGGTTTCCGCGTTTCTTCCCGTGATAACCACCTTCGCGCCTTCGCGTATGTACTCCTTGGCGATGCCGTAGCCGATGCCCTTGGTACCGCCGGTTATGATCGCCACCTTGTCCTTCAATTTCATGCCTTTACCTCTTCCTTTATCCTATCTTCGAAAATGAAAAACCGGGAGGGGCGGATTACGAGACCCGCTCCTCCCGTGAGTGTGTATGGGGGAAACGCTATTTCTTCAGCCGGCCCTTCTCATCGTGGTGCTCGTCGTACTGTATGTGAGGCGCTCCGGCGTAGCCCTGGGGATTGCGGAACCCGAGGGGATTCACGCCGCAGGGGTACTTGCTCTTGAGCTCCTCGATCAGCCCGGAGTAGTGCTTGACTACGCCCTCTACGAGCTGCTTTCCCTTCTTCTCGCTCGCTTTCGTCGGGTCACCGATAACACCGTTGTCCAGATCGTCCTTCTCGGGCAGCGCGAAGGTGCCTTCGAAGTGGTAGAACATGCCGGGTTCGGCGGCCTGTCCCGGGGCGATCTTCCACTTGCCGTCTATCAGACCGTGACCGCCGCCCTGCTCTGCGAGATCCTGGTTCATCCACTGCGGATAGAGGTAGAGTCCCACGGAAGACTCGGCCTCGTCGGCGTGCCACATGTAGTCGTCGAGCACATTCTTGTCGTCGCGCAGGAAGTCGTACCAGGTTGAGGAGAGGGTAAAGAAGCCCTCGATTCCGAGCTTGTGCACCGCAGTGATAGTCGACATGACCTGCCCGTGCGCAGAGATGATAATGAACTTGTTGAAGCCGGCCACCGCCGCGCCACGCACGATGTCGACGAGCAGTCCTATGTGGGTCTCGTAGGAGAGGGGGATGGTGCCGACCATTCCCCAGTGGTGGTGAGGGTGAGAGCCGTACATGGGACAGGGGAGGACCATGGCGCCGGTCTTCTCTCCGACTTTCTCCGCGATACCGACCGCGTTGAAGGTGTCCATTCCCGTCGGGGCGTGTGCGCCGTGCTGCTCTATTGCGCCTATGGGGAGAATTGCGACGTCACACACCTCTTTTGCGTACTTTGCCACCACGTGGGCGCTGTTCTCGTGATACCACACCGAATCTCTCTTTTCCAATTTGAACTCTTTCTGTTCCTTCATTCTTCTTCCTCTCTTTATTCTAGTTATTAAAGCCGTGAATCAAGCTCGAGCTCTTCCGCCAGCTTGTTTAGATCCTGCACCAGTTCTCCGGGAACGGGCAGACCCTCTTCTCTGCGCTGTTGTTCGGTTTTCCATTCCATTTCCCCGGGGACGAGCTGCTCGTCCTCCGGATCCACCATCGGTGTATCCTTGACTTTACGGCGCAGCGTGTCCATCCGCTCGACGAACTCCTTCTCCTCCATAAAGACCTTAGGATCGAATACGGAGAAGAGGTGGCAGGTGAGGCTCGGGTCTTCCTTCGCCTTGTACATGCTCTTGATCTCGTTGTGGAAGGCGCCGCCGCTGAGGACGCCTGTCACGATGTCCACGAACATCGAGAGGCCGAAGCCCTTGTGCATGCCTACCGGCAAAAGAAATCCCTTGAAGCCCTCGTCGGGGTCGTCGGTTTCCAGTCCGTCCTTCGTCACCGCCCAGTTGGTGGGAATCTTCTCCCCCTTCTTGCTCGCGAGAAGGAGTTTGCCGCCCGCGACCGCACTGAGGGAGATGTCGAGGGAGAAAGGGTAGTCCCCGGAGAGGGGCGCCGCCATCGCGATGGGATTGTTCCCCGTCGACGGCTTCTTGTTACCCTTCATGCCGATATTCGGCCCGACGTTGGTGGTAACCAGGCTCACGAGTCCCTGATCGGCGGCCATCCGCGAATAGAGCGATGCCGCTCCGAAGTGGTTGCTGTTCTTTACCACCACTGCGGAGACGCCGTACTGCCTCGCCTTCTCTATGGCCCGTTCGATGCCGGCCCTTCCGACCACGAAGCCGTGTCCCGCATCGCCGTCCATCAGCTCGAGAGCCTTATCCTCGCCCTTCAGGCTGCGGATATCGGGACTGCTCTTGATGGCGCCGTTGCGTATGCGCTCGATGTATATGGGGGTACGGAGAATTCCGTGGGAATCTACTCCCCACAAATTCGTCTGCACCGCACAACGGGCGCAGAAGGAGGAATCTTCCCCGCTGAGTCCCGCTGCCGAATACATCTCTGTGAGGAACTGTTCCGCTTCCTCTACGGATATCTTTTTCTCGTTTCCTTCCATATAAAACTCCAATGTATGTATACGTATTCATTTTACATGCAGGACTTTGGATCTGTCAAGAAAAACCGCTGCCCATTACGGGGCTTTTTCGCCCGATTTTCACCCCTTTCTTGCTGCATCTCCGAAAAAAAGGGCGAGTTCAGGGCAAAAGGTGCCGCTTCCATCCATCCGCCTGGGATCTCGCGTCCATGCGTGGACGGGACTCCGCGGGGTCTTCCTGCATGGGCACAGTGAATACGTAATCAGCTACTCCCGTACCCTCCCCGCCCACGAACAAACCGCAATGTGCGGCCTCAGTCACACTGCAGAGGATAGCTGCCGAACTCGTGGGCGGCCTCGAACATCACCTTCACGTTCTCCGGCGGAATGTCCCAGTTTATCTGATGGCAAGTGGAGATGATGTAGCCGCCGCCTCGACCGAGATCGCAGATGCGCCGCTTTACCTCCTGTCGAACATCTTCCTCGCTCGCATTGACCATGACGTTCTGCACGTCGATCGCGCTGTGAAAGCAAATTTTGTCGCCGTACTGATCATTCAGAGCCTTCGTGTCGCTCAGCTCCTCCACCGATGTCTGTACAGGATTGAGAATGTCGACCCCCATCTCGATCATACCGTCTATGATCGGTAGCACCGAGCCGTCGGTGTGAAACATCACCTTCACGTGGGGTGCAAGGCTCTTGATGTGGGATATGAGCTCCTGCTCGTAGGGCTTGAGAAACTCCGCCCACATGTCAGGCGACATTAGCAGCGAGTTCTGGCTGCCGAAATCGTCAGTGAGATAGACGATCTGCACATATTCGCCGACTTCACGCATGTAGAGACTGTAGAGCTCCTTGTAGACCTCCGTCACCTTCTTCATGAGTGCATGCACCAGATCCGGATTCAGCACGAAGTCCATAAAGAGCTGGTCCATACCGCGCAGCTCCCGGGAGGACTGAAAGACCCCGCCCTTTATGCCGTCGGCGCCGATTACGTAGTCGCTGTTCTCGTGCCAGTGCTTCGCCTGCTCCCTCAGTCCAGCGAACATCTCCTCGTCGTCGGTGCGGGGCCATGAGTATGTATCCAGATCCTCGACACTCGCCTCGCGCAGGGGCGAATCCACCTCAGAGTAGGAGTCTCCCATGTTCCGGAAGAGCACGCCGAAGAGATTACGGTAGTGCTCCTCGTCTACCTCCTCTATCTGCGTCCACTTGGGGATGAGCCATCGAAAATCCACACCGAGAGCCTCAAGCACATCCTCATCCGAAACCACGCACTGATTCATTCTATCGAGAATGGTAAAGTCCTGCACCTCAGGTAAGCCGAGCACCTTTCTCACCGGATTGTACTCCTTCTTATGGAACGAACCGACCTGCTTGCCTTGGTCAACCAGCACACGACCGACCTCCCGGTGGGCCATCGTTGCATCGAAAATCTCCCGTCTATTCATAGTCTTCTCCTTGAATACGTATACATAACACCTCTATTGTACGTTTCCAGCTCGGTATTGTAAAGATACTTTTCGGACTGATAGCACTATTCGAGGTGTTCGGCAATGACCTGCAGGAAGGCATCCCCGTATTTGGCTAACTTCTTCCGCCCTACTCCGGAGAGATCGAGGAGCTCTGAGCGGCTTCGCGGAAGCTCCTCGGCCATCGCCTTTAGCACCGCATCGGAGAAGACCATGTAGGGGGCGATTTTCCGCTCTCGCGACAACTCCAGCCTCTTCTTCCGCAGCCCGTCGAACAACCGCCCGTCCTTCCTGCCGGCTGTATCGGCTTTTTGTTCCCGCACGGACTGCTGCTCCTGTCTCCGCTGTAAAATGAAGGATTCCCTTCCGAACAGCACGTTCCTGCCGGTTTCGGTGAGCTCGAGTACCGGCAGATTACCACCGCTCTGCCTCAGTGCCCCGCGAGAGAGGAGGTCGGTAACCAGCTCGTTCCAGTGCCGTTTCGGCTTGTCCCTGCCGACTCCGTAGGTGGGCAGCCCGTCGTGCCCCCACTGGCGGATTCTCTCGGTCTTCGCTCCCTTCACGATATCGACAATCTGGCCGGCACCGAAGCGCTCTTCGGTTCTGGCGACGGCCGACAGGAGTTTCTGCGCGTCCACGGTCAGGTCCTCGCTTCTACCCGCATCGGTACAGACGTCGCAGCTGCCGCAGTTTCCCGGGTGCGCCTCGTCGAAGTGACCGAGCAGGACCTTCCTCCGGCATTCATCCGCCTCTGCATAGCTCACCATGGTCTCGAGGTTCCTCCTGCCCCGCTCCGCCTCTGCCTCGTCCTCTATGCGATCGATGAAGTAGCGGATCTTGCCGATATCCCTCGGCGAGTAGAGCAGCAGGCAGTGGGAGAGCAGTCCGTCGCGACCCGCCCGCCCAGTCTCCTGGTAGTATGCCTCGAGGCTCTTCGGCAGATCGCCGTGGATCACGAAGCGGACGTTGGATTTGTCGATTCCCATGCCGAAGGCGATCGTCGCCACCACCACATCGGCCTCGTCGCGTACGAAGAGCTCCTGATTCTTCCGACGCAGCTCGTCCGGGAGCCCGGCGTGGTAGGGAATGGCTTTGACCCCAGCGCTCCGGAGGTACTCCGAGGTCGCCTCCACATCTTTACGCCTGGTGCGGTAGACGATGCCCGCCTTACCGGGCCGATCGAGGACGAAGCCGAGTATCTGTTCGAGGGGCTGCTCTTTGCGCCGCACCCGGTAGAATATCTCCGGGCGGTCGAAGCTCGCGCGCAGCACGAAGGGCCTCTTCATCCGGAGCTTGGCTACGATATCTGCCTGCACCTTCGTGGTGGCAGTGGCGGTAAATGCGGCTATGCGGGCCTGCGGAAAACTCTTGCGGATGGTCGAAAGCGAGAGATAGTCCGGACGGAAATCGTGGCCCCACTCGCTTATGCAGTGGGCCTCGTCGATGACGAAGAGGGAGGGGTAGAGCTCCTGCAGCTGTTCACGAAAGCGGGGCAGCGAAAAGCGTTCGGGACTGATGTAGAGGAGCTTTACCTTGCCGGAGAAGAGGCGGCGATAGATATCGCGTGCCTGCTCCTCCCCCAGGGAGCTGTTGATGAACTCCGCCGGAATGCCGAGCTCCTGCGCCGCGCTCACCTGATCGTGCATGAGGGCGATGAGAGGACTCACCACCACGGTGATGCCATCGAGCATGAGGGCGGAGAGCTGATAGCAGAGCGATTTGCCCCCGCCTGTGGGCATGGAGACGAAGACGTCCCTGTTGTCGAGGATCGCCTCCACCACCTCCTTCTGGTTTGCTTTGAAGGAGTCGAATCCGAATGTTTCTTTCAGCGCGTCCGTGATTTTCCGGTCTGAAGCCACGGCACACTCTCTCACGAGCTGCCGTGCCTGATCAACTCCCGACTCCGACTCTCACCTCGGAACCGACACACGGCAGAGCAGCATCGCAGCTCCTCCGGTGCCAAGATTTCCGACAATTTTACTGCCTGTATCTGCAGACCGAACCGTTGTATAGTGTGGACATGGAAAGAGTATTCGGACCCGTTCCCTCCAGAAGATTGGGCCGGAGCATCGGCATAAACAACATTCCCCCCAAAGTCTGTTCCTACTCCTGTGTCTACTGCCAGCTCGGCAGGGCGATCGAAATGGCTGCACAGAGACGCAGCTTCTACGAACCGGAGGAGCTCCTCGAAGAGACCGGCCGCAAGATCGAGCAGGCTCGCTCCCGAGGCGAGCAGATCGACTACCTCACCATCGTCCCGGACGGAGAGCCTACCCTCGATAGCAGATTGGGAGAGCTCATCGAAGGACTCGGGAGCTTCGACATAAAGACGGCCCTCATAAGCAACGGATCGCTGCTCGGGGATCCGCAGTTGCGGGAAGAGCTCTTGGGGCTCGATTGGATATCCGTCAAGGTCGATGCCGCCGACGAGACTACATGGCGCAAGACGGACCGTCCTCACAAGAGCCTCGAGTTCGACAGAATGCTCACCGGAACGCGTACCTTCGCCGAATCCTTCGGGGGAACCTTCACCACCGAGACCATGCTGATCGGAGATCTGAACGACACTCCGGAGCAGATAGAAGAGGTTGCGGAGATGCTCGAGGCCCTCGAGCCGGCGAAGGCCTACATCTCCATCCCCACACGCCCGCCCGCGGAGAGCTGGGTGCAGCCGTCCGACGAGGAGCACATCGCCTACGCCTACGGAAGGTTCAGGAACGTCGTGCCCCATGTAGAGAACCTAATCGGCTACGAGGGAAACGAGTTTACCGCCTCCGGAGAGGCCCGCGACGACCTGCTCAGCATAACTGCAGTGCATCCCATGCGCAGAGATGCGGTCGAAGAGCTCCTCCGAAAGGACGGAGCCGATGAATCGGTGGTCGAGGAGCTGCTGCGCACCGGCGAGTTGAAGGAAGTCGGTTATTCAGGCTACCGCTACTACGTGCGGGGGTTTCGGAAGTAACCCTCGTTATTGAAAAAAAGACCTTCTCTCCGGCCGAAATCGAACCGAGGAGAGAAGGTCTCTGCGTTTCTTCGTTCCTTCGAGGATGCCTTACACGATTATGAGCTCCTTTCCTCCGCCGCCTCTCTTCCGAGCAGACTGAGGGCGACGAACACCCCTATCATCACGAATAGGGGCAAAATGATAAACGTAAGACTATGTCCCACCGTCACCTGATAGAAGAGCGTCGCGGTACTCCAGGCGAGGATGGTCAGGTAGGCCGCCTGCACGAGACCGTACTTCCAGCCCATCTCCTGAATCGCCGTACCAAAGGCGGCCACACAGGGAAAGTAGATGAGCACGAAGAGCAGGTAGGCGTATGCCGAGTAGGGATCGAAGTGCTCCCTCATGCCGGTAAAGACCGTTCTGTCCGCCTCGACGATCTCCGCCGTCTCCTCCACATCGTGTCCGATCATGTCCAGTCCGAGCGTGGTGCCGAGGCCGGAGAAGATGCCGGTCAGCCCCTCCCCGAAAGCGGTAAACGACTCGACGATGCCGTCGGTAAGGGAGAAGCCGGCCTCTTCGACGCCTTCCGGGGCGGCGGAATCCGCTGGGTCGAGCCGGGCACCGGTGGTCGAGGCCGTATTCCGGCTTGCCTCAGCCGCACTGACCTTCTCAACCGTGTACAGCGAGTTGAGCGTGCCGACGATCACCTCTTTGGCGAAGAGACCGGTAAAGAGCCCCACGGTGGCGGGCCAATTCTCATCCTCGATGCCCATCGGTCGGAAAACCGGCGTGATGCCCTTTCCCACCGCGGAGAGCACCGAGTCCTCCGCGTCCTCGTTGCCGAAGCTTCCGTCGGTACCCAGCGAGTTGAAGATGCTCAGCAGGAAGACCACCAGAATGATCGCCTTTCCCGCACGCCGGATGAAGAACTGCAGCCGCTTCCACGCCGAAGCAAAGGTGTTCCGAAAGGTGGGCGCATGGTATTTCGGCAGCTCCATGACGAAGGTGGAATCCCCGCTTTTGAAGAGGGTCTTGCGCAGGAGCCAGCCCGTAGCAATGGCCATGACGATGCCGATCATATAGATAGAGAAGACGATCCCTCCGGCACGAGCACCGAAGAAGGCTGCGCCGAAGAGGGCGTATACGGGCAAACGCGCCCCGCAGCTCATGAACGGGGTGATGAAGAGGGTGAGAAAGCGATCCTTCTTGTTCTCCAGAGTCCTCGTTCCGAGCATGGCGGGAATCGTACAGCCGAAGCCCACGATCATCGGCACGAAGGCCTTCCCGGGCAGCCCGATGGACTGCATCACACGGTCCATCACAAATGCCGCGCGGGCCATGTAGCCCGAGTCCTCCAATATGCTGAGCATGAGGAACATGAAGAATACCACTGGGATGAAGGTGGCAACCGTCTGAATACCCGCTCCCACCCCATCTGCGAGGATCGTCGTAAGCCACGTCGGCGAGCCGACCGACTCGAGCAGCACGGCGAGCCCGTCGACGAAGAAGGTACCCGCCAAAATATCGAAGAAGTCGATGAAGGAGAATCCGACATTCACCGCAACCCAGAAAGCCAAGTACATCACCCCGAGGAAAATCGGTATGCCGAGAAATCTGTTCAAGACGACATCGTCTACCCGGTCGCTCAGACTCCTCTTCTCCTCCTTCCGGGAGACGCTCTTCTCGGCGATTCCGTGGATGTAGTCGTAGCGGGCGTTGGCTATCATTACATCCGCCTCGACTTTCTCCTCATCGCGAATGTTCTTCCACGCCTCTTCTATCGAATCCACGGAGAGCACATTCCGCCTCTTCGCCGTCTCGATCATGTAGTCGTTGCCTTCGAGTATCTTCAGCGCCATCCAGCCGTCCAGTCCGATCTCGCCACCGGTATCTTTCCACTCCGCTACGTAGCGCCGGATTGAGTCGGGATAGCTGATGCGAGCGTCTAAGTCTTCGCCCGCAGGACGGCTCCCGCGCGAGGACAGGTGAGCCAGAATATTGCGCCTGATCTTCTTCACCTCTTCCTTTTTCGTTGCCACCAAGGAGTAGACCGGCACCCCGAGCTCCTTCTCCAAGGCGCTCGGATCGACACGGACTCCCTCCCTCTCTGCAATATCCGTCATGTTGAGCAGCACCATCACCGGCATTCCCATCTCGATGAGCTGTACGGTGAGGTAGAGGTTCCGCTCTATGTTCGATGCGTCGACGATGTTGACCACCAAGTCAGGATTCTCGTTGAGGAGAAAGTCCTGCGCGATCCTCTCGTCCTCCGACGAGCTGTGGAAGGCATAGATGCCGGGCAGATCCACCACCCTTGTTCTCTCCTCACGCTCCCCGAAGTAACCGACCTTCTTCTCGACCGTCACTCCGGGCCAGTTGCCGATCTTCTGGCTGCCCCCTGTCAATCCATTGAAGAGGGTAGTCTTTCCGCTGTTCGGATTACCGGCAATGGCGACCGTATACTGTTTCTTCGCCGTTGCCGCGGCTGCTGTTGCTACCGCGTCCTGTCTCATTCCTCAACCTCCTCGACCAATATCACCATCGCCTCCTGTTTGCGGAGCGAGGCCATTGCGCCCCGCACCTCCACCTCTACCGGATCGCCGAGAGGGGCGATTCTCCGTATCCTAATCTCACTCCCCTGGGTGAGCCCGAGCGAGTAGAGCTTTGCTCTGTAGCCGTTGCTCCCCTCGTCGAAACCGACGATCTTCGCACGGCTCGGCGCCGCCAATTCATTCAAGCGTTTCATATATAACCTCCGTTCGTTTGTATACCGTTATTTCCGCGAGACCCAGAGCCGCTCGGCCATGCGCCGCCCCAGCATAAGACGGGTTCCCCCTATCTCGAGCAGAAGGGGGCCGAATCCGGCGTTCTGCAGTACCTTGACCCTCGCAGATTCGCGCAGGCCTATCTGCAGGACCTTTGCGCGAAAGGATTGTCCGCCCTTTATGGATATCATCCGGCAGGACTCACCCCTTCTGATCTCCGAGATGGTGGTTACTGACGATGCGGCACTGCGTGCGGGCTTGCGTGTCATGACTTCTCCATAGTTAATATGTATTAACTATGGCACAGTAGAGCATGTACTTACCGTTTTTGTCAAGATGTTAATACTTATTAACTATGAATTTTCAGAAGAAGGCACCAAAGAGGATAAAAAAAGAAGCTCCTTAGAGGATTATCTACCGGGTGTGTGCCGTACTACGCTTCTGCGTAACAGAAGTGTCGTGCGTAATCCAACGGGATCCGGAAGTTGTCGCCTCCCGTTCGCTTGCGCACCTCCAGACCATCGTTCGTTCGGGAGAGGAGCCTCAGCGGGGTTCCCGGTTTCAGCTTCCTGCGAAAACAGAAGTCGAGCAGCCCTTCCACCTCCTCACCCTCCTCGGTAATGCGGATGAGGGTAACATCCTCACCTACCAGTGCATCGACGAGTCTGGGGGCCCCGATAAGCTCCTCCTCCCGCTCCGTGTCGGGAAAGGGATTTCCGTGCGGACAGGTCTGCGGCCGGCCGAGCTGCTCTTCCATGTGCCGTGTAAGGTCCTCACTTATGATATCCTGCAGCCGTTTTGCCTCCCTGTCCGAATTCTCCCAGGGATAGCCGAGCATATCGACGAGCACATGCTCGAGCAGGTAGTGACGCTCCAGTACATCCTTCGCCAGTTCATTACCCTCCTCGGTGAGCTGAATTACCCCGTACCGGTCCTGATGCACCAGATCGAGCTTCGCCAGTCGCTTGATGGATTGGGTAACCGCGGATTTGGAGACACCAAGCCTCTCGGAGAGACGGATGTTGTTTACCTTTTTGTATTCTCGCTGTATGAGGAATATTTGAGATAGGTAATCCGCGGCGGCGGGGAATTTGCTGTGAAGTGTGTTCAGATCCATACTCTTCAAAAATACCTACGGAAGCCGGAGAGGTCAAGCTGCCGCACATAGTACGTATACGGGCCGCACATGCTGCGCTTGGGTTCAGGCCTCGACCTCGAGTTCTGACATATGGTGATGTGCGGCCAATGCGGAACTACAAAATACTTACTCCTCCATCATCCCCAGCACCGCCTTCACACCGGCGAGGTTCTTCTCAAACTCCGGACCGGAGCGGCCGGAGAGCTCTATCACCATCGCGGGAATACCCTTACTGTAGAAAAAGCCGGTGGAGGCGCCGGTAATGCGGTAGCCCACCAGTGAGCGTTCGGGTATGGGGTAGCCGGAGGCCGCCGAGTAGCGGCGTGCATAGCGGAGGGCCGGCTCCCACTGCTGCCGCTTGCCGGCGTAGTAGATGCCGTTCGCCGCACTATGGTAGGAGATGACGAGATCCGGCCGCGTATTCAACACGAAGTCTCGGAGCACCCTGGTCTCCGGCTCGCTGAAGGGGCGGTCCCCCGCGTCTACCTCCTGCGATCTCCAGTAGGCGACGGGTTCCCAGCGGTTGTCCCAGTTCCTGTTCAGATCCACCCCGTTGGCATTCAGCCTTCCCTTTTCTATCGGCAGGGAGGAGAAATTAACCTCGCTCAGGGGACGTCCTCCGGTTACCGCGTGGAGGCCGTCGGGATTGACCACGGGTATGATGTAGAGGCGGATGCCGTCGGGGAGCGCAGTTCCGTCGGATTCGAAGTGGGAAATGATCCGGCCGGTAAGGGCTACGGTGTTCCACTCGTAGCCTCCGTGTATGCCGCCGTAGAGCAGCAGCGTCGCCTCTGCCTCCTCCCCCGGAGCCGGCCCGAATCGGACTGCCTCTATGGGCCGCCCCTCCACCGATCGGCCTATCTCCCGCCTCTCGGGCGCCCCGTTTCCGGGTTCCCCATTTCCGATCTCCCAATTCACGGGCTCCCGTTTCCCCGGCTCTTCGGCGGAGAGCGGAGCGGGCACCGCGATGGCAGCGGCTGCACCCAGGGCGAACGCGACGGCCGCAACGAGGGCGGGTATAAGTGGAAGCGAGAGCTTGCATGCGGCCGCCGGCGCTGTGACCGCCGTGCGCACGAATATGCTCATGCCCACTTACCCTCCTCGCAGTAGCGGATCTGCAGCCCCGAACCGATCTCCCGCAGCGGCGCTGCCTGCGCGAGGCGCAGCCTGCTGCGGAAGTCGGTGCAGTGGCAGGCGCTGAGCCGGGACAATTCGAGACCGGCAAGGTACTCGACGGTGCCCTCGAGCTGCCGTTCGGAAGGCTCGAGGAGGTGGAATCCGCCGATGATGTCGTAGACCCTGTCCAGTCCTGTGACCCTCTTTGCCTGCTCCACTATGTTGCAAATCCCCGCGTGGGAGCATCCGGTGATCACCACGATTCCATCCCCGCAGACATAGGCGAGGGCGCTGTCGTCGGGCAGGTCGTCGGGAACCTCCTCTCCGGCCTCTCCACGCAGGCCGATGGGACCGGGGTTCTCGAAGTCGTGCCTCCGCTCGATCTCCCCGAGAAAGACGAGACGTTCGCTGAGCCAGACCGGTTCGCGGCTCTCTCGGATCCGCATATGGGCGGAACAGGCCCGCCTGGAGACCGAAATGCCGATGGAGAACGAGTTCTCTATTACCTTGGGAACGAATACCTCGGGATGTGCGACTATTTCGGGACAGTGCGCCCCGCTGTCTTCGAAACGCCGCTCCATGCAGCGCTTGATCAGAGACTCGAGCCCTCCGGTGTGGTCGATGTGCCCGTGCGAAAGGACGAGGTAGTCGGACGACAACGGGTCGATGCCGAGTTTGGCCGCGTTCTGCAAGAACACATCCGAATAGCCGACGTCGAAGAGCACGCGCAGGCTCTCGTCCTCGATGAGATAGGAGACCGCCGGTTCGGCGAGAAAGTAGCGATCGATGATGGTGGAGTTGTCCACGAGTACCGTCAGTTTCATGTTGCGAGCATACTACGTTTCTCGTCGTCAGTACAGTCCACCCTTTCTTCAGCGAGGCTCGTCTTCTTTGCGCCGGATCTTGTTCTTGCGGCAACGGCCCTCGGCCCCTACACGTCGAACTTTCTCAGGGTCTTCGTGCTCACCCGCTCCGGCAGGGGTCCGGAGCCGGCACCGCGGCTGGTCACCTGTTCCTCGGATATCCCTGCTTCCTTGGCCACGAGGCTGCGCACCCTCGGACCGCAGAACTGCCCCTGGCACGGACCCATGCCGGCCCGGGTCCTCCGCTTTACCCCGTCGAGCGAGGTAATGGGAATGCCGCGGCGCAGCGCGTCGACAATGACCTGCTCGGAGATCTGCTCGCAACGGCAGACGATGCGCTCGGGATTCCCCTCAGACAGCTCGATACGCTCCTTTACCTCGGGAAAGGGTCTGAGCTCGTAGGACCGTATTATCGGAGTCCGTTCAGCGACGAAACTCGACTTGGGCTGCAGCCGGAGGCCCGCCTGCTCCAGATGTCCGCTTATCCGCTCCGCGATAGCCGGAGCCGAGGTGAGCCCGGGCGAGTCGATGCCGGCGGCGTGTAAGAGTCCCGGTGCCGAGCTCGAAGGCCCGATGACGAAGTCTTTCCCCGCTTCCGTGGCGCGCACACCCGAGAAAGAGCGGATAACCTTGAGCAGGTCGAAGTTCGGGATGCTCTTGCGCGCGGTAGAGACTATGTAGCGGATGATCTCCTCGTTCGTGCCCGTGTCGTACCTGTCGGGGATCTCCTCCGAGTTGGGACCTACCATGAGGTTTCCCCACACGGTGGAGGTAACGAGAACACCCTTGCCGTGCTTCGTAGGTGCCTGAAATATCACGTGAGAGGCGAGCTTGCCTGTCCCGCGCTGAAATATGAGGTACTGCCCCTGCCTCGGGTGGATATCGATGCTCGCGTCGCCGGCGAGGGCGGCCACCTTGTCGCTGTTTACCCCCGCGGCATTGACGACGAAGTCGGCGAAGAGCTCGTAAGGGGAGGAGGAGTCGGGCCCGACCGCATCGATGCGGAAGTGGCCCCCCTGCCGCTCGATTGCGACGGCTTCACTCTTTACGCGGAGATCGAGGCCGTTCGCCACCGCGTTCTCCGCGAGGGCAATGCAGAACTCGTAGGGGCTTACGGTGCCGGTCTCCCGACAGAGAAGGGCCGAGCGGGCCTGCGGCCCCACCTCCGGCTCGATCCTCTCGAGCTCGTTTCGATCGATTATCTCGAGCTCCTCTACCCCGTTTTTTCGTCCGTTCTCTATGAGCTCCTCCAATCGCCGCTTCTCCTCCTCGGAGAAGGCGAGGACGAGCGAGCCGTTCCGGCGAAAAGGAAATCCCAGTGTATCTGCGAGCTCGTCGAAGCGGCGGTTACCATCGATGCTGAGCTCCCCCTTGAGCGTGCCGTGCTTGGCCGTGTAGCCCCCGTGGACGATGCCGCTGTTCGCCTTCGTCGCGCCGACGGAGACGTCGTCACCCTGCTCGAGTAGGGTGACACTCACATCGTAGCGTGAGAGCTCACGCGCAATGGCGGTGCCGACGACTCCGCCGCCGATGATGCATACATCGTGGTATTCCCGCATACCGTGTTACTCTGCCGGAGTTATTCCGGTTTCCTCCTCTCCGCCGTCTCCGCTCCTATAACCCGATCCGGCATCGTAGCCGGCGCGGTTCTGCCGGCCGGTATCGCCGCCGCCGTAGCCGCCGCCCTGAGCACCTTGATTACTCGGCCCGGCGATCTGTTGCCGGCCGGCTCCGGTATCCTTCAGGCGGAACTGGGCGATCATCGACTTGAGCTGTTGCGCCTGGCCCGCGAGCTCCTCGGCCGCCGAGGCGCTCTCCTCTGCGCTGGCCGTGTTCGCCTGGGTCACCTGATCGATCTGGTCGAGACCCTCGGTTATCTGCTCTATCGCCTGGGACTGATCCCTGTTGGCCTGACTGATCTCCTCGAGAAAATCGGAGACCTTGTTGATGCCCTCCACGATACTCTGCAGTTGATCGCTGGTCTCCTGGGCCGCGGCGGTGCCCTTCTTTATGCTCTCTATCGTCTCCTCGACCATCCGCGTGGTCTCGGTGACCGATTCGCCACTCCGGTTGGCGAGATTCCGCACCTCCTCAGCCACTACGGCGAAGCCCTTCCCGTACTTGCCGGCACGGGCCGCCTCGACGTTGGCATTGAGAGCAAGGAGGTTGATCTGGAAGGAGATGTCGTCTATGACCTTCACCACCTTGTTTATCTCGTCGGAGGAGGCGTTTATCTCCTCCATCGAAGAGTTGAGCTCCTGCATCTTCCGATTGCCCGCCTCGGCGTTTTGGCTCGCCTCCTTGGAGAGCTTGTTCGCCTCCATCGCGCTCTGGGCATTCTGCTTGGATTGGCTGTTTATCTGGTTGATCGAGGAGCTGATCTCCTCGAGGCTGCTCGCCTGCTCCGTGGCGCCCTGACTGAGACTCTGGCTCGCCTGAGATACCTGATCGGAGCCGGAGGTCACCTGCTCTATCGCCTGGGAGACCTGGCTGAGAAGATCGTTTAGCGATCTGTTCATCTGGTCGAGGGACTTGCCTAGGCCGTCCTTCTCCGAGGCGAGCCGCACGTCATCGGTCAGATCGCCGTCGGCGATCTTCTCGGCCACCCCGGCCTTTTGCCGCATCGCATCCACCATTCCGTTGAGGGCGTCGGCGAGTCTGCCGATCTCGTCCCCCTGCTTCACATTCACCGTCGCTTCGAGATCGCCGGCGGCGACCTCACGGGCAAAACTGACTCCCTCGAGCAGCGGTTTGACGATGCCCCGGGCGATGACCACGGCGAAGAGGATACCGAGCAGCACAGATACAATGCTTATTACTATTACCGCCGTCTGCGTGTTCCTTGCCGCCGAGAGCATCGCCTGGTCGGTCATCACGTTTTCGGCGGTGGTGTGGACGATCTCCTGGAGCAGCGACTGCACCTCCCCGAGCGCCGCAGTGGTATCCGAGGCATATATCCTGCTCGCCTCGTCGAGCTGGGCGAGCTTCTCGTCGTGCCAGCCGATGAGGTTGTCTATCGCATCGAGGGTCTCGTAGGCGAGCGGCTTGGTGTTCTCCATGTAGTAGCTGCGCATCGCATCCTTGCGTCCCTCCGCGAGATTCTCCGAAATAACGATCGCACTCTCGTGCAGCTCCTTGTGTGGCTCATAGATCGGCTCTATCGCCTCGTCGAAGGCGGAGTCCGATGCGCGCTTCTCCTCCACCTCATCGGAGTAGAGGTACTGTCCGAGACTGCACTGAGTGTGGTCGAGCTCTACGTTGGTAAAGGAGTTCATCTGCGGATCGACAAAGACGTCCTTTACCCGATGGGCCCAGGCGAGGTGGTCCACTTTCTTCTCGCGCAGGAAATTGCCGAGCTCCCTGTTTACCTCTGTATATTTCTCCCCCACCCTCACGGCAGACTCGTGGAGTTGCGTGTGGGGCTCCTCGATAGCGGAGAGCAGCGGTTTGAGCTCGGGAACCATCTGCTCGGCCTCCCTCCGGGCGTCGCTGTAGTACCACTTACCGAAGGCACACTTGGTGGGATCGGTCTCTACCAGGAGCTCGTCCACCTCCTCGTCGCTCAGGAGCTTGTTGAGGTCGACCGTCCAGTTGAGGTGGTCGACCTCCCGCTGTGTGATATTGCCCCTCAACTCGTTTCCCTCGATGACTTCGGAGGCGTTGGCCACGATGTCCCGGATACCGAGAAACGACCACGCGCCCACTACGATGAGCAGGACCACAACGACTCCGAAACCAACGGTAAATTTACCACTGAGCCTTACGTCTTTCCATGCCATAATTCTTACCCCCTTACTCCACTTCCCAATAGTATAAAAGATGAGAGAAGATAATAAAATAATTTTTTTAATTAAAATAAACATTATTTATTTAATAATAAAACTTACTTTCCTGAGAGAGCCTCTAACCGGCGATTCCTGAAGTAGAGGACGGGCCATGCGGAGCCGAAACAGAGCAGCATGAGAATTTCGAATGGACTCATAGACCTCTCCTTGTATAGTATCGTGCGATCACAGTATCAGATAGAGTCCGAGAAAGAAGAGTATCTGAATGACCCCATAGTAAAGCGGAAGAAGGGAGGTAAAGGTGATTCGCAAGAGCCGGAAGAGTGTCGATGCTCCGAGGGCGATCAAGAACCAAGCCGCATAGTTCCGGAGAGGTATATACCCGTCGGTCCAGGTCCAGTAGTCCAGTCTGATCGCCACCGGCTCCATGATGTAGTCGAAGATGAGCGCCGCCGCCGCGGGCACCGCCACCGAAGCAATACCCGCGGCGAGGCGGACCGACCTCCGCTCCGCCACCTTGCTGCGGATGAAGAGGTGCTGGCTGCCCCTCAGAAAGCCAAGAATTACCAACACCCAGTTGAAGCCGATGATCATCGGCACCTCGAAGAGATGGAAACCGAGAACCGTCCCGTACTCATAGGCGCCGAAGACCGAACCCGTTGCCACTCCTATTGCCTCCAAGGAGAACGTAACCAGGTAGGTCGCCACTACCCACAGCCTTCCCGCCCCGCCGGTCTGCCGCCAATAGGGAACAACAACCACGAGACCCGCGACCAGGAGGAACCAGGGAGTGAGGAGCAGCATGAACTCCCTGGTAATGCTCGAGTAGTGACCGAACACGCCCACCAAGTAGAAGACGGCGATGACGGACGCCGTCCCGTAATCGCGTGACAGGAAATTTCGCACCTTATCCAGTGCGGTGTGTTTATCCGTGCCGTTCACCTCGAATACTCTCCTCTTTTTCTGCGTCGCACTTTCTCCAAACCTCTCTGATTCTGCTGTAGTTCACCACAGCAGCCCCGACAGCCCATCAACCCGAGATCAGGTTCTTCAACAACTGGAGAATGATACGCCCCTTGGCCGGCTTCACCTTCTTCTGATACACAACGAAGGGATTCTTCTCTATCTGCGACGCCGTCCACAGGTACATCTCCGCAGCGGTGCGTATCGGAACCCGGTACCGCTTGGGTATGAAGCGGTACCCCTCCTCGGCGCTCTCCTGCCAGCCCCGGTACAGCTCGATCTGCTGCGAGTGAAAATCTACGAACTGCCGGGGATGGCTCCTCACGTACTCCTCGTCGAGCGTCTCGAGTTCGCTCCCCTCCAAGGGGAGATACCTGCGGCCGAGCTCGAGGTCCTCCTTAATATCCCGAATGAAATTGATATACTGCATGGCGCGTCCCTGCAGTGCCGCCGCACTCAAGGCCTCATCCGGCAAACCGAGGATACGGGACATAAAAAAACCTATAACCTCCGCCGAGCCGTAGATGTACTGCAGGGTTTCATCGAGGCTGTCGTACACTCTCTTGTGGAGGTCCGCCTCCATGGAGGAGAGAAAGGCCTCGGTCCAGGCAGGCTCGAAGTTGCGTCGCTCCTCGAGCTCTACATAGCGGTCTATGATCGGATCGTCCGCAGGCGTACCCTCACGCGCCCGTACATAGGCCTCCTTAAAGCGGTAGAATCCGTCCGCATCTTGCGGCACCTCGTCGACGAAGTTGTCCGCAATCCGGACGAAGCCGTAGAGGTAGAAGACCTCCTTCCTTATTTCCGGCGGAAAGAAGAGGCTGCTGTTGAAGTAGGTGGTGCTTCCCTGCTTGAAGGCGCGGTAATGCGGACCACTTTTATCCATTCATCTGCTCCTTTCTCTTTTCACGTCCCTCTTCATGCTGCGGGCGCTTCAACCGGCTTATCCCTATACTCCGCCCCTTCCAACTTACCGACGCGCTCACCCGGGTCATGTACCCGGAGGCCGCTGCGAGCATAAGGAAGAAGCTCAGGTAGAGGGGGTAGAGGAGCGAAGGCCCCGGACCGAAACGCCCCACCGGCCGTAACAGCATTGCCGTCTGCAGCGCATACAAGATCCACAATCCTCCACCTATAAGTGACGCTTCGACCGCAGCGATATGCACGGCTGCGAACCAGGAGAGAACCGTTCCTATCATACCCGAAATCCAGAGCGAAATGAAGAACCTCGTACAGCCGTAGGAGCGCTCCGAACCGCTCGAGAGGTTCTTCCTCCACCCCTCTATGAGGCTCCCGAGACCGCCGGGATACATCCGGAACCGCACCGCGCCCCTTCCCGCAAAGACCGCAGGCTGCGCCCCTGCCCGGATAAAGAGATCCGCCAGCTCCACGTCCTCGACCACCGAGGAGGCGACCGCCCTGTGCCCCCCGCTCCTCTCGTACAGCTCCCGTTCGACGAGTATGCACGGTCCGAAGAGTCCCTTCGGCTCCCTGTGCTTCGTACATGCGCCGAAGGGGCCGATACCCGCGAGAACCACCAGATTGGGAATGGCCGAGAGGCTTTCGTACCATCGATGAGCGACATGGTAGGGCTGCACGGAGACCACCGAGCGCCCCTCCGCCGCCATCAGGAGCCTCGCGAGGGCATCTTCGGAGAACGTCACGTCCGCATCTACGAAGAGAATTATCCTCCCGCCGCAGGCCTCGGCACCCTTGAAACAGGCCCAACTCTTCCCCGTCCAGCCCTCAGGCAAAGGGGGAAGAGAGAGCAGCTCGACACCGTAGGAACGGGCAACGGCGGCGGTCCCGTCGCTCGAGTGGTCGTCTACCACCACTATCCGGTCTGCCCGCAACTGCTGCCGACGGAGACTGTCGAGCAGCAGGGGTAGGTTCTCCTCTTCGTTGCGGGCGGGGACGACCACCGAAAGGCCGCTGCTCTCCGGAGTGATTTTGTCCCTCTCAGAAGGGAGCCTATCGCTTTCTCGAGAGAGCCCGCCGTCCGCCGCGGGAAGAAAGACGAGTCGGTTAGTCAGAAGCCAGCCGAAGACCCAAAAGGCCAGGGCCGTAACGGAGAAGGTCCAAAAGAGAATGTGGATCACGCTCTCGTCCATTACCTTCAGCATATAGTGCAAGCCACGCCGACGCAACGTCCATCTGCGAGCGGACCTGCACCGACCCTTGCTATTATTCGGCAAATCGCGCACACTCGTGCAGAGGTGGCTCTTCTCGTGTCGATTATTCAGGCAAGACATCACTGGTGGGCACAGGCGTTTTTCTACTCCTACATCGCCTTCATCATGCGGAAGGACTTCTCGGCCTTCCGCATCTGCGGTGAGCCGCCCGCGATTTCCTCCGACCGAGCTCTGTTGGCCGCACCGAATCACATCGGATGGTGGGACGGCTTCTTCATCCACACCCTCAACCGCGCGCTGTGGCGGCGACGATTTTATCTGATGATGCTCGAGAAGCAGCTGAGGCGCTACCGCTACTTCCGCAGTCTCGGGGTCTATTCGATCGATCCGTCATCACCACGGGCGATGCGGGAGTCGCTGAACTACAGTCTCGGCCTTCTCTCGGATCCGGAGAACATGGTGGTCATATATCCGGAGAGTGAGCTGAGGAGCCAATTCGGACCGCCGTCGGGTCTGAAGAGGGGAGTGGAGTGGCTCGCGCACCGGGCTGCAGTGTCGGCCGATGATGTCAAGGCTTCTCACGCAGCATTCCGCGGAGACTCTTGGACATCGGCCGCAGCCCAGTCTACCGCGCAGCCTTTTACCGTCCTGCCCGTTACCTTCCTCGTCCAGCCATGGGACTCGCGTAAGCCGGAGATCATTGCCCGCTGCGGAGAGCCGATCTCCTCGGAGGAGCTCGCGGCATCCCCCTCCCGCCTCGAAGTCTCGATGCAGGAGAACTGGAACAGGGCCATCGAGTGTACTCGCATGCGCAGATTCTCCTCCACACTCTTCGGAAAGGAGGCTTCCGCCTCTTAGGGCACCGCCTATGCAACATGAGGACTCTCCCCGGCTGGTCGTTCACAAGCTCGGCTTTACCTTCCCCTCCTACCCCGGGCTGCCTGCGCAGAGACTCTTCCACGGTCTCGAGCTGAGCATCTCCCCCGGAGAGATGAGAGTCGTACTCGGCCAGCCGGAATCCGGCAAGACGAGCCTCTCGCGTATACTGACGGGTCTCATTCCGCGCTACAGCGGGGGGGAGTTGGAGGGAGAGATCCGTCTCGACGACACACCTCTGGAATCGGTTACTCCACCGCAGATAATGGACAGGGTGGGGACTATCTTTCAGGATCCGGACGAGCAGATATTCACCACATCCTGCGAGTCCGAGGCCGCATTCGCCCTCGAATCTCTCGGCTTCGATCCAGAAGAGATACGCGCACGAGTGGACGAAGCCCTCGCACTCACGGGGCTCTCCTCCTACTCCCGTCGCCCTCCCTCTTCTCTCTCCGGCGGGGAGAAGAAGAAGCTTCTCTTCGCCGCGCTGTTCGCCCTCGAGCCGCGCCTTTGGATCCTCGACGAACCGCTCGACGAGGTCGATCGCTACTCCAGCCGCCGCATCCTCTCGGCAGTGGAAGAGGGCGGCTATGGAGTGCTGCTCTTTGCATCGAAACTCCTCGACGTCTTCGACGAACACGATATGCGCTATTCGCTGCTCACCGAGGGGCGGATCCTCTCCGAAGAGGAGGTCGGCCGGAAAGGGCTTATCGAAAAGGCGCGTTCGCTCGGCCTCGCCCATCCCGCCTCGTTTGTTGCCCGCGAGCTTTATCCTTCTCATGATTTTCATCCCGAGACCGAAGGACCTTCCGAGACCGCAGGGCCCACCGAGACCGCAGACCCCGGAGGTCTTCGGACCTCCGAGGTCGAGATGCCTGCGGCCGAACAGCCCGCCCCTCTGCTCTCCGTGCGTGAGGTCGAGTTCACCTACGGCGACAGCAAGAAGGGGGAGGCGGAAGGCAATTCGGATTCGGGCGCAGGCGCAGGCGCAGGCGCAGCCACGAGTGGCGAGCCCGAGGAGTTTTACCTTCGCGTCGATGCGCTCGACCTCTATCCCGGCGAAACGGCGGCCCTGGTGGGCCCGAACGGCTGCGGAAAGACCACCCTTGCGAAGCTCCTCTGCGGTCTCCTCACGCCGAAACGGGGGCACATACGGGGGGCCGCAGATCTACGGCTGGAGACTCAAGTCGCCTACATCTTCCAGAATCCGGACTATCAGATCTTTCTGCCGACGGTGGAGGAGGAGCTCGCCTACGGACTGAGGGAGCAGGGGCTCGCACCTCGGGACATACACAGGAGGGTGCGGGAAGCCGCCGAGATGTTCCGCCTGCCGCCCCTCAACGTGCCGCCGACCGTCATGAGCTACGGCGCGCGCAAGCGGCTGCAGGCGGCGGTCTACTACCTCCTCGACAGAAGGGTCTACATCATAGACGAGGCGGATTCCGGCATTTCTCTCTCCGACTTCTCGGAGATGATAGCCGCACTCCGCCGGGAGGACAGGGCCATCCTCATCATTACCCACAACGACAGGATCGGGAACCGCTACGCCGACCGGAGCATAACCATGGAGGAGGGGAGGATCGCATGATACAGAGCGGCTACCTGCCGAAAGACAGCTTCATGCACCGCCTCGATCCGCGGGCAAAACTCTTCCTCCTCGTGCTCGTCGCCGTCGCCTTCTTCTTTCCCGTTCCCGTACCGATCTACGCCCTCTATCTCCTGCTCCCCGTCGCCGCAGTCCTTCTTACACTCGGACTACGGGAGCTCTGGATTCCGGTACGAACGATACTCCCCCTGCTGATCCTCGTTGCCGTTCTGACGCCTCCGTTCCACCGCTCAGGAGACCTTCTCTTCTCGATAGGAGGAGTCGAGCTGGTGACCAGCGGCGGGCTCGAGGAGACATCTCGTCTCCTGCTGCGCTTTACCGGTATCACAGTCAGCTTCTTCCTCTTCTTCCGCAGTACCGACATCGAGACCCTCATCCTCACCCTGCGCTGGTACCGTCTCCCCTACTCCTTTGCACTGGTGCTCACTATCGCCTTTCGCTACATCCCCTACATAGCCTCCCTCTACCGCGCCATCTCCGATGCCCACCGGCTGCGCAGCCCCGTGCACGGCGGAAGGGGAGGAAAAAATGAGACCTCTTTGTGGAAGGGCGTGAAGAGACGCTTCAGCCGCATCTTCCCCACCCTCGTATCCGTGATGATCCACTCGGTAAAGACCATTCCCTCCCTCTCGATGACTCTCGAGACCCGAGGGTTCGGAAGAAGCGAGCGGCGCACCGCCCTCCACTCCCTTCCCCCTCTCTCGAGGAGACCGAGAAGCCTGGGCACCGCAGTCGTTCTGACTCTGCTCCTGCTCCTCCCCCTCTGGCCTTAAACAGATCTTATTCGGGCTCATGGAAGCACGAGTATGCGAATAGGAAACGGGAACGCCGTTTGACAGCCGCATTCGAAACGGTGTATGTGTAGAGGTGGAGGCACATATGAACTACGAGCAACAGACCGGAGAGAAATCGACACCGGCGGCACTGCGTATCGCCACCCTCGCGATACTGATCGCAGTTACCGCCGTGTTTACCTACATGATTCGTATTCCCGTAGCACCTACGCGCGGCTACATCAACTTCGGAGATGTGGCCATATTCTTTACCGCCCTCACCTTCGGCCCGGCAACCGCCCTCGTGACCGGAGGACTCGGCACCGCCCTCGCCGACATCATCTCGGGCTACGCCCAGTGGGCGCCGTTCACCTTCTTTGCCCACGGCCTGCAGGGACTCGTCATAGCCCTCGTTGCAGGAAGAAGTTACAGGAGGAGGGCTGAGGCAGAGACATCGAAGCTGTACCTAATCCCGCTGCTCCTGAGTTTCCTCGCCGGTACCGCCGTGATGGGCGGGATATATTTCGTCACCGGCGGTTTTATGGTAGGATTTCCCGCAGCGGCGGCGGAAATTCCCGGAAACATCCTGCAGAACGCCGCCGGAGTGGCCGTCGGAGCCCCGCTTGCCGCGGCGGTCAGAAAGGCCTATCCTCCCATAGACAGATACCGCTGGTGATGCGAGAAGAGGACAGAAACGGCATGAGCGATTCATCGAGCTCACAGGAGCTCTCCGGCCGCAGCCACGGATACGAGCAGCGCTACCCCTTTACGGCCATCGTCGGTCAAGAGGCCCTGAGGACGGCTCTCCTGCTGAACGCGGTGGATCCGAGCATCGGAGGGGTGCTGATACGCGGCGAGAAGGGAACCGGCAAATCCACAGCCGCCAGGGCTCTGGCTGGAGTGCTTCCCCGCATAGAGGCGGTCGAAGATTGCCCCTACCGCTGTCGTCCGGGTGATCTCAGCACCGAACACGAGGAGTGCCGCCGCCTCTTTCGGGACGGAGGCGACTACTCGACTTACCGCAGCGAGGCTCCGTTCGTCGAACTGCCCCTCAACGCATCGGAGGATCGGGTAGCGGGGACGATACACTTCGAGCGCACCATGGCCACCGGCCGCAGGAGCTTCGAACCCGGACTCCTCGCCTCGGCAAACAGAGGGGTGCTCTACGTCGACGAGGTAAATCTCCTCGAAGACCACCTCGTCGACCTCCTGCTCGACGCCGCGGCGACAGGCCGCAACAGGGTCGAGCGCGAGGGCATATCGGAGGTGCATCCCTCGCGCTTTATCCTCATCGGCACGATGAATCCGGAGGAGGGCGAGCTCCGCCCGCAGTTCCTCGACCGTTTCGGGCTCTGCGTCACCGTCTCGAGCATCACCGATCCCGCCCTCAGACGAGAGATAAGCGCAAAGAGAATCGACTACGAGCGCGATCCGCTTTCATTCCTCGCGACCTACCGGGATCAGGAGAAGAAGCTCTCGGAGCACATAAGAGGCGCCCGCGAGGCCTTGGGCGAACTCAGCAGCGAAAACGGAAACATAGAGGAGTCGGCATGGCACAGCGCCGCCGCCCTCGCTGCACGGAGCCGTGTACAGGGCCACAGGGCCGACATCATCTTGGTGAAGGCGGCCCGCGCGTTGACGGCTCTCCTCGAACGGGAGCGCGTGAGCGATGAAGAGGTCCACTCGGTGGCCCCCTTCGTACTCGCCCACCGGGCCGAGGGCAATCCGGAGGATACCCCGGAGACAATGACCGAACGTATCCATAAAATCATAGACGAGGTGCGCAGCGGCGAGAAAGAGGAGGAGTCGAGCGACTCCGAGACCGAGCCCGAGGCCTATGCGCCCACGGGAGAGGCGGCTGAGGAGGGTTCTCTTCACGACTCGAACATGCAGATCCCGGGAGCCGCCGCCGCAGGCAGCATTCTCTTCGATTTTCTCGATAAAAAAAAAGTGCTGAAGTAGAGGACGAGGAGGAAGAGCCGCTCTACGGGGTGGAAATCGACCTCGCTTCCCTCGTGCAGCGGACGATCAGCATTCACGGCCGAGGCAAGCCCGCCGCCGCCGGGTCCGCACACGGAAGACCGATCCGCACCCGCCCCCTGAGCCGGGACGAAAGGCCGACGGATATTGCCCCTGCAGCCACGATGCGAGCCGCCGCGCTGCGGCTCAGCACGGAACATGGGGGGAGCTCGGAGGTCGCAGAGGCCGGCCGACGACAGAGGCGGAAGGCGGGAGGAAAACCGCGACCCCGGCCCTTTGAGCGGCAGGATCTGCGCATGCGGGTCAGACGCCCCGAGATCTCCGCCCTCATTCTCTTCGTGCTGGATGTCTCGGACTCCATGGGCGCACAGAGACGCATCCGGGATGCCAAGGGAAGTGTCATCGGTCTGTTGAAGATCGCGCACCGGATGCGCTATATGGTGGGGCTGATCACCGTCCAAGGCAGGAGCGCCGCACTGACGGTCCCGCCGACCTCGAGTGTGCTCGTGGCGCGCAGAAACATGCGCGGGCTCCGGCCGGCAGGCGGTACGCCCCTTTCTTCGGGCCTGAGGCTGGCCGTGCGCAGCATCCGCAACGAGGAGCTTAAGAGACCGGGCATTCAGCCACTCCTCCTCATCGTCTCCGACGGCGAGGCCACGGTTCCGATCGGCAGGCACGGCGATCCCCACCTCGAGCTGATCGACATCGCCCGACGTATCCGACGGCGCGAGGAGATCGACACGATATGCGTGGACACCAAGGAGCGCTCGCCCTACGCATCGGGAAAAAGCGAGATGCAGAGCCTCTCCGAGGCGCTCGGCGCCGCCTACTATCACCGCAGCTACTTGAAGTCCTCCCGAACCGGAGAAAAGACATCCATGACCTGAGTCCTGGTTTCCGACCGGGCCGAGTGTACCGCATCGGGTGGGATAACGAGCATGTCCCCGGGTACGAGAGTCCTCGCCTCACCGTTTACGGTAAGGGTAATGCGCCCCTCGCGCACCATGCTGATCTGCTCGTGAGGATGCGAGTGCTCCGGCAGATCGGTTTCCGGCTCGAATTCCCAGAGAGTGACCGTCATGCGTTCGCTGTGCAGGAACTTTACCCTGGCTCCGGGTAATTTCTCTTGCCAATCGAGCTCGTCTTCTTTGAACAGCTCCATACCATCTCCTTTCAAGCATCTGTCTGTGCACAATCGACATCTTAGACTCGAGAATATATACTACAGTACCATAATGGAAGAGAAAAGCCCGAAAAACAGAACCATTCTCATCGTCGACGACAACCCTCAGAACATACAGCTCGTCGCCTCCCATCTGCAGGAGGACGGCTACCGCATCGCCTTCAGCCAGCACGGAGGCGATGCCCTGGAGAAGGTGCGGCACACCCTCTACGACCTCATCCTCCTCGACATCATGATGCCGGAGATCGACGGCTTCGAGGTCTGCCGCCGCATCAAAGAGCTGCCGGAGTACAAGGAGACCCCCATCATCTTCCTTACCGCCAAGACCGACAAGGAGAGCATCATAAACGGCTTCGAGGCGGGGGCTGTCGACTACGTGGCAAAGCCCTTCTACGGTGCGGAACTGCTCGCACGGGTGCGCACCCACCTCAAGATAAAGGCCTTTCAGGAGCAGCTCGAGGAGATAAATGCGCAGATAAACCGGGAGCTGCTCAAGAGTATGGAGATGGCCGATGACCTATCCAAGACAAAGGACGAGCTGCAGACGGTAAACAGGCAGCTCTACGACCGCGCCACCAAGGATCCGCTCACCGGACTGTTCAACCGCAGAAAGATGATCGACTCCCTCGAGTACGAGAAGGAGCGAAACAGGCGGGGAGATGCCACCTACGCGATCATCATCTGCGACATCGACCACTTCAAGTCGGTTAACGACACCCACGGCCACGACTGCGGCGACGAAATCCTGAAACAGGTTGCCGGGGTATTCGAGGAGACCGTCCGCAAGCAGGATCAGATCTCCCGCTGGGGCGGAGAGGAGTTCCTCATTCTTCTGCCCGAGACCGACGAAGAGGGAGCGGTGACCCTTGCAGAGAAGATCCGCCGAGGGATCGAAGAGGAGAGCTTCAGCTGTCCCGAACACTCGATAAAAATAACCATGACCTTCGGTGTGGGGATGGGCGAGGGTGAGAAGGACCCGGACCGCTGTATAAAGGAGGCCGATCTCGCCCTCTACCATGGCAAGACCAGCGGCCGAAACCGCACAAACGCATTTCGGAAGGAGTACGAGGAGAACTGAGTTCTCTTTCTTTCGCCGTTCTGCGGAGCCGATCGCACGAGTCGGGTTTCCACCTCCTCCCGCTAACTACCCTCCGATGCTTCGCCTTCGCTCAGGTCCTCACGGATTTTCCCCACTCTTCCTTCGAACTCGTTGCTCAGGCGGTTGAGAAACTCTACATCGAAGTCCTTCGATGCACGTCTCAACGAATCGGCGTACGATGCCAAGCCGTTGTGCCCGTGACGCTCCGCGAGTTCCGCCAGCCTGCGGGCAAAATCCAGTACGTCGTCGACGATCATGCTCGCGCTGATATCTCTCCACAGCGGGAGGAACTCATCTTCCAGACGTTCGATCATCTCCTGAGGGGCATCCAGCTCTACATCGCTGCTGGGCCCCTGCACGGAGAGTTTCGACTCCTGCAGCCGCTCCGCGGACACCTCCCGGTCGCTCTCCTCGTCCTCAGGCGTCTCAGCATGCGCCGAATCGGCCGCGATCCTCACGTTCGGCAATGACACGGTAAAGGTGGTTCCCCTCTGCACCTCGCTCTCGAGATCCAGGCTGCCCTCCATCGCTTCGACAAGCCGCTTGGTAATGGCGAGGCCCAATCCGGTACCACCGTACTTGCGGCTGCTCTGTCCCTCCTGCTGACGGAAGGCTTCGAAGATCCGTTCCCGCTGGTGCTCCGGTATGCCTAAGCCCGTGTCGCTCACCACGATCTTGAGGGTAACCGTATCTTCCCGGTCGGAACTCACCTCCGCAGTTACCCGGATACGCACCTCCCCCTCCTCCGTAAACTTGATGGCGTTTCCCAGGAGATTGAGCAGGATCTGACGAGTTCTCACCTCGTCGAGCAGCAAGACTTCGGGGACGGAGGGAAGGATCTCCACATGAAAAGCGAGGCCCTTCTCGCGCACGCGAAAGTCGAAGACCTGCCTGATGTCCTCGATGAATGGGGTAACGGCCACTCGACCGTACTCCAGCTGCAGCCTTCCCGCCTCGATCTTGGACATGTCGAGTATGTCGTTCAGCAGGGAGAGGAGCATCGTCCCGGATTTTTCTATGGAGGAGACATAGTCTCTGAGCACGGAATCCTCCAGTCGTTGGGACAGGAGCTGGGCATAACCGAGCACCGAATTCATTGGAGTGCGTACCTCGTGACTTATGTTGGCCAGGAAGTCGCTCTTGATTCTATTCCCCTCCTCGGCGCGCTCCTTAGAGATGCGCAGCTCGTCCTCTATCCGTTTACGCTCGCTCACGTCACGTGATATGGCCAGTATTTCGCGGTGCGCCTTCGTCACGCTGTCCTTTACCATCCTGCTGACCGTCTCGAACCAGGTGTAGCTGCCGTCCTTTCGCCGTATGCGGTAGATTACGTTGAAGAAGTCGTCCCCGGACTGTACGGTCTCGTGGGACTCTTCTATGGTCTGTAGATCCTCGGGATGGAAGAGGTCGTAGGCGTTGTATCCTATCAGCTCCTCCGGCTCATAGCCGAGGAGCCGCTTCGAGGCAGGAGAGGCGTAGGTGTAGACACCCTCGAGCGTGTGCTGGCTGATAAGGTCGGTCGAATTTTCGGCGAGCAGACGATACTTCTCCTCGCTCCGGCGCAGATCCTGCTCCGCCCTCTTTCTGTCGGTGATGTCGTGGGCTATGCTGAGGAGAAAGCTCTTCTCGTTGATCCGCAGGTGGCGCACGGTCATGACCACGTTTCGGATTTTTCCGTTCTTCGTGAGATGCTCGGTTTCGAACGTACTGTATCCGGTATCGAGAATTTCCCGGATGTGGTTTATCACATCATCGTTACTCTCGAGACCCTCTACATCCTGCACCCGCAGTCGGGAGAACTCCTCCCGAGAGTAGCCGAGCGTGAGATGAGACTTGTCGTTGAACTCGATAAAGGAGCCGTCGTTCGGATCGACGAGGAAGATCGACTCTGTGGCGTCGCGAAATATGCTCCGGTAGAGAGTCTCGGACTCCTCGATCCGTTGCTCGACCCGGCGCCTCTCCGTCGTATCCGTCTGGATTGCGACGAAGTGGTGGATCTCTCCCTGTGCATCGTAGATGGGCGCAATGGTCTGATGCGCATAGTACTCGGAGCCGTCCTTCCTCCTGTTGACGATCTCCTCCTCCCAGACCTCTCCGTCGAGTATCGTGCTCCAGAGACGCCGGTAATACTCCTCCTCCTGGGCTCCCGAGTACAACACGTGGGGAGTCTTGCCCTTGATCTCCTCCGCCCTGTATCCGGTGACTCGGGTGAAGGCGGGATTGACATATTCGATCCGTCCTTCGAAATCGGTTATATAGATGGCGAAGCCTGCCTCCTGTATCGCCTTGACGTACTTACGCAGCTCCTCGTCTCGCTCGCGAATACGGTTCGTCATGACGTTGAAGGCGTTCTGCAGCGCCATGAATTCCTTGAAGGTGGCGATGTTGTCGTCGATGGAAAGCGGCATGTCTTCCCACACCGAACGTTCGACTATGTGGAGGAAGTAGACGAGAGGGTTGACCACGAGCTGAGAGATGAAGCTGCGCACATACACAGCTACCGCCGCAAGAAGCAGAATCATCAACCCTGCGATAAAGACCATGCTCCTCAAGAGCAGAGAGAGCAGGGCGGGTATTCGGACGGCGTCTACCAGTATCCAGCCGGTAGAGGGAACGGTATTCGCCTGCGCATAGTAGCGTGTGCCGAAGAGCTGCTCTATACTCGCCTCACGAGCTCCGGCATCCCCGTTACTCCTCACAGACCGTATCAACTCCGTGCCCCCGATATTCACGTGCTCCTCCACGTAACGGGTATTCGGATGTGCGATGATGTTGCCGTAAGAGTCTGTGAGAAATACCAGTGGGGATACCGAGCTCAGCTCCTCCGAACCTTCGAGAACCTCCTGCAAAAAATCCAGCTCGAGGCCGCCGAGCACAAAACGTCCCGAGGAGGTTTGCCGGTACATTCGTATGGTAACCTTCCCGGTAGTAGGAGATACATACGGCTCGGAGATCTTGCAGGTAAAGGGTTGCCCGCCTTCCGGCTCGGACCACTCGTGAAAGACCGATGCGATGTTTCTTCTCTCCATAGGCTCCGGATAGGAGGCCAAGACTTCTCCCTCTGCATCTGTTACGGTAATCTTCTGAAAGTAGCGATAGGTCTCGAAGACCTTCTCGGAGAGTTCATCGAGCCCCGCAGGTCCCTCTACACTCGGCTCCAACAGCGCAACGAGGCTCAGCGCCTTGTCGGCATTCCTTACATGATCGGTTACCAAGCTCACCAGAGTGCGGCTGTACTGCTGCCGCCGCTTCCTGTACTCGCGAAAGTTGTTGCTGAACTCGAATGCAGAGAATAGTATGAGGACAAATACTATGCCTATCAGAAAGAAGGGCACGAGACGGCGCCGCACCGTCCTGTTGAGCGTGTCCGGTCCCTTATCGCTCTTCTTTTTACTCCGGAAAAACTGCATCTATCTTTTCCACTAAATTGAACTCCCCGTTCTCGACCCGGGTAATGAATATCGGCCGGTACACGTCCCCGAACTCGTCGAACATGAGCCTCCCGCTTAAGGCCTCTAGCGTCTCGATGGTGGAAAGCGCCTCGATAAGTCCCTCTCCCCGTCCCTTCGTGTGCTTCAAGCCCTTCCGCAGGAAGAGGACTGTTTCATAGCCTTGGGCTGCGGCGAAATTCGGCTCGTTGCCGTACCTCTCCGCGTATGCGCGGGCGAAATCCGTGAAAGCCTCACTGCCTCCCTCTCTGCTGAAGGTGTCGGTAAAGAGGATGCCCTCTACGGCCTCGCCCCCGTAGCGCAGGAGACTCTCCGTGTAGGCCCAGCCCGATCCGAGCAGCCTCGCCTCCAGCGACGACTCGGCGGCCGCCTTCGCGAAGAGAGCGGTCTCGGCCGCCGATGCAACGACGAGGACGGTGTCGCAGCCGGCATTCTCGAGCCGCTCTGTCATCATCCGCCAGCTTAGCCCTCCGCCCGATGCGCTGCCTGCATGTGCGTCCTCGAGGCCTCCGCCCTCGTCGTTCCTGCCCGGCTCTTTTTCGCCTTTCAGCGGTGCGGCGGGGAGATCCTCGGAATCGAAGGGTATGCGTTCGAACGTCTTTGCACCGTGCTTCCTCGCACTCTCGACGAAGGTGTCGGTGTAAGGCAACGAATAGGCCTCGTTGCTGGTGTCGTATACCACTCCGACTCTCTTTGAGCCGAGCCGCTCGCATGCATATCTGCCCATTACGGCCGCGCTCCTGTCTGAGGAGGGGTTGAGGCGGAAGAAGTTGTCTCTCCTCCCGCTCAGCAGCGGCGTCGAGGTGGTGGGGCTGACGAGGGGGAGCTCTTCTCTACGGAGTCTCGGCAGGGCGGCGAGGGTCTGAGAGCTGGTTATATGGCCGATGATCGCAACGACTCCCATTTCTATATGCTTCTTATCCGCCTCTATCGCTCCCTCGGGTGTGTTCTCATCGTTCTCCACTATCAGCTCGAGCTTCCTCCCCGCTACTCCCCCCTGATTATTTATGTGCTCGACCGCGAGTTGAGCACCGTTCCGCGCCCCCACACCCAGGTCGGAGTGCACCCCGGTGAGCTGTCCGCTGAATCCAATGAGAATCTTCCCTCTCCCCGTGCATCCGCCGAGTACGCCCGCGAAGAGCAGAGCCAGAGCGAGGGCCGAAATAAGACCCGGCGCATACTTGAAATACCCTCGTTTTCGCATTCGTCTCAACTTCATACGCCATCATACTCCTCGAGCTTCAAAAGGGAAACTCCTCCGGCTCGGCGATCTCGGCCCCTCCCTTCTTCTCCTCCTTCACCTCTCGCTCGACGTGCAGCTCGTTGCCGCGTACGTAGATCGCCTTGCCGCCTTCGACGGGACAGGCATACTCGCAGTTGCCGCAGCCCACGCAGATATCGTTGTCCGTCTTCGGCTGAGTGAGGTGGGGGCGGTAGGGGACCATCCAGACCGCGCCGGTGGGACAGACCTCAGCACAGGCGCCGCAGGCCGTACCCTTCGAGAAGATTACGCAGCGCTCCTTTATGAACTGCACCTTGCCGATCTGAGTCTTCTGCTTCTCCTTCAAGCCGAGGGGGAGAATAGCGCCTACGGGGCAGACGTTGAGGCAGGAGCTACACTCGAACTCGCAGTAGCCGGTGCCGTAGTCCATGACCGGCTGCATGAATCCGTCCAGGCCGTACTCGAAGAGCGAGGGCTGCAACACGTGGGTAGGACAGGCCGCGACACAGGTGTGGCAGGAGATGCAGGTTGCGTGAAACCGCGCGAGGCTCTTGGAACCGGGAGGCGTTGCGGGACGGTTCGGTCTTCCCTCGGGCCCCGTAGAACGCAGTGTGAGCAGTCCGCGGTAGGTCCCCGGCAGCACCGCCGCCATGAGGGAAGTGCCGCCGACGGCACCGCCGAGGGACTTTCCGGACCGTTTCAAGAACTCCCTCCTGCCGGTCCGTGTTAGCCCCTCGGTACGCGCTCCGGAGAAACGCAGCGCATCGAAGGGGCAGCTCGAGCTGCAGACGAAACAGACCACACAGGTCTCGACATCTATCTTCACCGCATCCTTCTCGACGGAGATGCTGCCGGTCTTGCAGACCTTCTCGCAGATGCCGCAGAGGGTACAGCGATCTTCGACGGCCTGTATCTGCAGCAGGGGGAGTCCGGGCACGAGCGTCGGCAGTCGGAGGAGGGCTCCCGTGGGGCAGAGGGAATTGCAGAACCAGCGACCCCGCCACAGTGTCACGACTGCGAGCGCGACAAAGAGTATCGCGGTTACCGCCACCACCGGCAGGTGTCCGTGAAAGGGAATCGGCGCAATAAAGAGGTCGAAAATCTTCAGCCCCTGCGAGGCGAGCAGGCTCACACCGGAGGCAGCCGGTAAAATGAGGTCCCGTTCCACCCTTCCCCAGAACGCGTAAGGCTCGAGAAAATTCACCAGAAGAGAGGTTCCGGCAGCGAAGAGTGCGAGGCTCAACAGGGCAACTGCGAGGTGCACGATTCTCCTTCTCTTCGATCCTAAGGGACTCCGGACGAAGTTCCGTCGTCGTATCCTTCCCCCGAGGAATATCAGTATGTCCTGAGTTATTCCGAGGGGACAGAGGACCGAGCAGTAGAGGCGTCCGAAGACCACGGTGAGCAGGAGCACCGGTAGGAATCCCGCCGCGAGCCAGCTTGCCGTGGCGGTAGCGATTGCGATTCCGGCGGGGAGGAACTGCGTCCGCGAGAGCAGCTTCAACAGCTGCTCGGCCCACGGGGCGGAGGCGAGCAGCGCGAGGTGAAAGAGCATGAAGAGAAGAGCCGCAGCGGCAATGCGGAGCTGCAGCTGCCGCAGGGCAAGTGCGGGCTTTTCCTTATTATTCTCCATACGTATTCTTCTCCATGCGCTAGACCCTGATCCTGCGGATGTTCAGCGCATCCAGATTTCCATTGCCGAGGCCGAGCTCCTGTGCGATGGAGATGTAGCGTACCGCATCTAAACTCGTGCCCCAGGTCTTCGCCGCCGCCGCATCGGCGGCTACGATGTCGGAAGAGATGATCTGCATCCGTTTGACCTCCAGCTCCGCCCTATGAGAGGAGCCCCGCGGCCCACCGCTCATCATAACCGTGTGAGCGTCGATGATATTGAGGGTCGGGCTACGCAGCAGCGGAAACTCGGCTATGCAGCGATGGAGGTCGTTGGCGTGGTAATACCATCGGTCCCACACGAGTCCCATGAGGTTCTTCAGAGCCGAGGTAATTCGTGTGCTCCCGTGGTGTTTGAGGATGGGAATATTGATAATGACGTCCGCCTCCAAGACCTGCTCGTGGGCGAGTACCGTCTTGAGCTTTCGCGCACCGGGAACCTTCACCTCCTGGTAGTAGCTCCGGGAATTCGCCGGGACGATCCGTCCTCCCCCCTCCTTCACCGCACGGCCGATCTCGTTGTGATCGTAGGCCCTGCTCGGCGAGTCTATGGTGTGGTCGACCACGTAGACCTTCTTTGCACCGGCTTCGATGCAGTGCTCGATTACACGCCGCACGAGGTCCGGCGTGGTCGTCGCGCCGCGTTCCGGATCCGTTCCCCACGAGGCGTTGGGTTTTATCACGACCGTCTGTCCGCGCTTGACGTAGCGGCCGATTCCGCCGAGCTCAGCGATGCCCTTGTCGAACATGCCGGCCGGGCTTCCACCGAGGACCGCCGCCATGTCGTAGGGGCCGCTCTTCTCCGTTCCCAACAGCATTGCAGGTCTGCCGAAGAAAAACGCCGCGGTACCCGCACTCATCGCGGCAAAACGCGTGAGAAACTCTCTTCTATCCATCTCTACCTCCTCTCTTTCGCCGGAGAAGCCTTCCGGCTGCGAGGGTCAGTTCAAAAAGCGCGTAGAGCAGGAGCCCTACCGCTGCCTGGGTAAATATGTCCGGCGGCGTCAGGAAGGCCGCCGCAAGAAATATGCCCACCAACACGTACTTTCTCGCCCCGGCCGCCGCATCCACCGAGAGCAGTTCTGCCGCAAAGAGAAAAAAGAGCAGCACCGGCAAAAGGAATAGGACACCGCAGACGAGCACGACGGAGACGACGAACTGCACATAGCCCCCGATGCTCCACAGCGGCAGGAGCGTCTCCTCGGTACCGAAACCGGCTAAGAACCCGAGGGCAAACGGCGTTAAAAGGAAAAAACCGAAAGCGGTGCCCCCCGCGAAGAGGATGAGCACTGCCGCCACGGAAGGAAGGAACCAGCGCCGCTCCCGCCGCGTCAGCCCCGGTACGACGAACGAGGCGACCTCGAGGATCAGAAAGGGAATCCCGATCAGCAGGCCCGTAAACAGAGCAACCCGGAGGTAGGTGACGAGCTTCTCCTGCGGCTTGAGGTACACGAGACTCACATCGAGACCCCTCATGGGAAGCTCGAGTATATCTACCAAACTACTCGCATATATGAGTGATATCCCGGCCGCCACGACGACTACGACCGCCGAGAAAAGGATTTTCCGCCTCAACACCTCCAGGTGATCGAGAAATCCCGGCTCTTCTTGGGAGCTCATTCGTCCTTTCTCTTGTCCTCTCTCTTGTCCTCCGAGTCCACCTCCAGCTCATCGCTCACACTCCGCATCTCGCTCTTGAACGACTTCAACGCCTTACCGAGAGACTTGGCCGCCTCGGGCAGCTTCTTTGCGCCGAAGAGGAGAAAAAAGAGGATGAGCACGACAATGATCTCAGTACCGCCGATATGCATATGGTTCCTCCGTACGTTAATTATGAGAGATAAACCGGACGTATGCAAAGTTCATTGGTCATAATTTGGCCATATTCACATAGCCCTCCGTTTCATATACATTGGCGCATATGAACAGGAACGAAAGGATCATTCTCCTCATAGCGGCCTCGGCCCACTTCTTTACCCACTTCTCGATGCTCGCCTTTCCGGCTATGGTGATGCCGATGAGCAGGGACCTCGGGATTCCGGTTTCCCAGGTAGTCGATCTCAGCTTCTGGATGTACTTTCTCTACGGAATACTCGCCATGGGCTGGGGCTGGATAAGCGACCGGTGGGGGCACAAGTCGGCCCTGGGCACCGGCCTGCTGATAGCTGGTGCGGGACTCATCCTCGCAGGCCTCACCCCCTCGCTCGCCGTCCTCCCCTTCTCCTTCGCCCTCGTGGGCGTTGGATGCTCATCCTACCACCCCGCAGGCACGGCTCTGGTCTCGCAGGGCATACGCGAGCGCGGCAGGGCCCTCGGACTCATCGGCATATGGGGAAATGTCGGCATAGCGCTTGTTCCCTTTCTCGTGGGCCTCTTCAACATCTTGATAGGATGGAGGGGCGGACTCGTCGTCGTCGGGATCTTCGCCCTGCTGCTCGGTACCTTCTCCTATTTCGCGAACTACAGCGTGCAGAAGGGCTCCGATGAGATGAAGACGCAGCCCCTCGACGAGAGAACCGCGAAGCGCCTGATCAGCATATTCATCTTCGCCCTCGTATTCGGCGGGCTGCTCTTCAGGAGCTTTACTCTCTCTCTTCCCGCATTCTTAGAGATGCGTCTCGGCGACGTCGGCGCCTGGGTCGCCGAGAGGTTCGGTGCCGAAGAGGCAGGGGGGCTCTCCGAGGGGGGAAGCGCCCTCTCGACGCTGGCGGCGAACAGCGTGGCCACCTTTATCTACGTAATCGCCATCTTCGGACAGTGGTTCGGAGGGAGGGCTGCGGATCGTTACAGCCTAAAACACGCCTACCCCGTTTTCTTCATCCTCTCCACGCCGTTCCTCCTCATCATCATCTTCTTCCAGAACTGGGTCATGGTACCGGCCGCAGGGCTCTTCGTCTTCTTCATCCTCGGCATGCAGCCGGTCGAGAACAGCCTCGTCGCCTACCTCACCCCTGCGAAGTGGCGTTCGGTCGGCTACGGAATCAAGTTTACCTTTGTCTTCGGTGCGGGAGCCCTCGCCGTGAAGCTGGTCAGCGTCATAGAGAAGAACTACGGCCTCGAGGGGGTCATGCAGACCAACCTTATCTACATCGCGGGTGTCGTACTCTTCGCCGGAGTCCTGCTGCTCGCCAGCCGCGGCATTCCGATACGCCATAGCCGTGAATCATGAGGGCCGAGAGCAACCACGACCACCGGCCGCCCCCTTGAAAAGGCTGCATGCGATGGGTAAAATATGAGTGTGAAGGTAACGATTGAGTACATGGGTTTTTTCCACATAGAGGGAGTTCCGAACAACTCGGAGCTCGAGTTTTCCGAAGGAACGACCGTAGAAGAACTCCTCGACCGGCTCGGGGTGAAGCAACAGGACCGCACCTATCTCGTGCCCCTCGTAAACCGTCGGAGAAAGGGCTTCGGCACCGAGCTGAAGGACGGCGACTCTCTCTTTCTCTACTACCCCGTAGGCGGCGGCTGAGGATACGGAAAACAGGCTCTCCCCCTTCCCGCGGAGGAACAGGAGACGGAGGAACAGGAGACGGGTAGACTCCCCTGCATTACTCCAAAAAAAGAACCGCCCCGAATGGGACGGTTTTTTCGCGGCACCTGTTATGACCCTACATGAGTATAACGTCGATGCCGCGTGCAGCTAAGATATTTCCGCTGTTTACAGCTTCTCTATCTCGATTGCCTCGACGGGACATGCATCGGCGGCATCCTTGGCCTCTTCGAATCCGTCGTCGTCGAACTCGCCGATAGAGATCTCGCCGTCCATGGAACCGCCGGTGACGTCGGCCTTGCCTTCGTCGTCCTCCACGTAGTGGTCGGGGTCCATCGAGTAGCATACGCCGTCGGCGATGCACTTATCTTTGTCTACCTTGATTCTGTATTTCATAAAAGATCCTCCTTGAAGATTATCCGTATATTTTGTACTTCATTCTTACTCGCCCTGTCAAGGCCGGGAGCACTATTCTACCCAATCGATGGTTCTCTGTACAGCCTTCTTCCAGCCGTGCATAAGCTTATCCCTGGTGGCCTCTATCATGTTGGGCTTCCAGGTCTTGCCTATCTCCCAGTTCTTTTTGAGGTCGTCGAGATCCTTCCAGAATCCGACGGCGAGACCCGCCGCATAGGCGGCGCCGAGGGCGGTGGTCTCGGTGACCTTCGGCCGAATGACGTTCACGTTGAGTATGTCCGCCTGAAACTGCATGAGCAGCTCGCTCGCGACCATGCCGCCGTCTACCTTGAGATCGGTCAGATGCACCTCCGAATCCTTCTCCATCGCCTCGATAAGCTCCGCTACCTGGTAGGCGGTTGCCTCCAGTACCGCCCGTGCGAGGTGGGCCTTGGTAATGTAGTGGGTCAGTCCAGCGATGACGCCCCGTGCATTGCTCTTCCAGTGGGGTGCGAAGAGTCCGGAGAATGCGGGCACGATGTAGATACCGCCGTTGTCGTCGACCTGCTCTGCCAGCCCGTTAATCTCCGGCGCCTCGTTTATCATCTTCAAATTGTCGCGAAACCACTGGACGAGGGAACCGGCCACCGCAATGGAGCCCTCGAGGGCATAGACCGTCGGCTGGTCACCGATCTTGAAGCCTACGGTGGTCAGCAGCCCGTGTTTCGACTGCACGGCCTCCTCGCCGGTGTTCAGAAGGAGGAATCCGCCGGTTCCGTAGGTGTTCTTCGCCTCGCCGGGGGTATAACAGGTCTGCCCGAAGAGGGCCGCCTGTTGGTCACCGAGAATTCCCGCCAAGGGGATCTCTCCGCCGAAGGGACCGTCTTTGCGGGTGTAGCCGAAGAAGGAAGGATCGCTCGAGGGACGGATCTCCGGCAGCATCGAGGCCGGCACGTTCAGCGCCTTCATCATCTCACCATCCCACTGCAGCGTCTCGATATTCATCAGCATGGTCCGCGAGGCGTTGGTCACATCGGTTATGTGGTTTCCTCCGTCGGGCCCGCCGGTGAGCCACCAGATTACCCAGCTGTCCATCGTGCCGAAGAGCGCATCGCCTTTGTCCGCGGCCACGCGCGCCTCGGGAACGTTGTCGAGTATCCACTTGATCTTGGGTCCGGCAAAATAGGTAGCCAGGGGAAGGCCTACCCGCTCGCGGTAGCAATCCTTGTCCCCGTCGATTGCCAGCTCCTCGATGATGTCGGAGGTCCGGAGGTCCTGCCACACCACCGCGTTGTAATAGGGACGGCCGGTGTTCTTGTCCCAGATTACCGTCGTCTCTCGCTGGTTGGTGATCCCCACGGAGACGAGCTCGTCCGGAGATGCGTCGGCCTTCTTCATGGTCTCCCGGATGACATCCTGAGTTCTCTCCCACACCTCCATCGGATCATGCTCTACCCAGCCGGCCTGCGGAAAATACTGCTTGTGCTCGAGCTGATGTGAGGCAACGATCTGTCCGTTGTGGTCGAAGAGGATGAACCTGCTGCTCGTAGTTCCCTGATCGATCGATCCAACATATTTCTTTTCACTCATCACGTACTCCCAAAGAAAAACTGATTCTTGTACATTTCTACATCTGTAAATGCTCTTCGTAATTCTATAATCGCTCTCGAAGGCTGTCAAGAAAAACGTTACTTTTAGAAAAAATTAAAACATAAACAATCAAAAATTGATTGACAAATGGGAGGTGTGAAACCTACACTGATTCGAGACGATAGGTAGAGAGATGGCAGAAAACTACATCCCGGCTGACCGCCAATCGCGAATCCAGAAACTCATTCAGGAAAAGGGCATTGTAAAGGTGACCGAGCTGAGCAAGATGTTCGGGGTCACCGAGTTGACGATTCGCCGCGACCTCGACGTGCTCGAGGATCAGGGCGTGCTCGACCGAACCCATGGAGGGGCCGTTCTTCGCCACCGCATGAGAGTCGAGCCTCTGTACACGGAGAAGGACCAGATACACCGGAGCGAGAAAGAGGCGATCGCCAGAGTAGTAAACTACTTTCTCGAAGAGGGAGATACCCTCCTCATCAATACCGGTTCGACGACCACGCAGGTGCTCCACCACCTGACGGGGAAGAAACTCAGGGTAATTACCAGCAACGCCGGTTCGGTCGTCGAGGGAAAGGATCCCGATATAGAGCTCATCCTGACCGGAGGCTACTTCAGGTCTCAGTCCAACTCCCTCATCGGCGGCTTCGCCCAGGATCTGCTCCACAAGGTCTGCGGAAGCAAGGCGATCATAGGTATCGACGGGATAAGCGTCTCCTACGGCCTCACTACACCGGTACACGAAGAGGCGGAGGTAACGCGTCTGATGATCGAGCGTACGCAGGGGCCGGTCATTGTGGTCGCCGACCACGACAAGATGGGGGTGGTCTCCAACTTCGTCACCTGCCCCATCAACAAGGTACACATGCTCATTACCGACAGGGGAATTAAGCCGAACTTTCAGGAAGAGCTCGAGCACCACAACATCCGGGTCATAATTGCAGAGGACTTCTTAGAGCACTACGGCGCCTGAGAGGCAGCAATACGGGCACAACCCC
>CAYFVU010000004.1:0-27541 GCA_964346645.1 uncultured Spirochaetaceae bacterium
TACCCAAACGGAACAATCGCCTTCGGCTCGAAGACCTGGAAGGTCAGGGACTCCGTGATGTAGAGGCTGACCGTTTTTGTCTCGTGGGTTTCGTAACCGATCGAGAGATCCTGTCCGAGGGTGAGGACGAAATCGCCGCCCCGCATCGAGATGAGCAGCGGCGCATCCACGTGGGCCGAGAGGACCACCTTACCCTGCAGCATCTCCTCGATATGAGTCTTCAGCGGTCGGCCCTTGATGTAGCTCATCAGGCGCTGCCACACTTCGGGAGTCACCACCAGCGCATAGGGCCCGTTTATCCCGTTCGATACCATAGTCGACACCGCGCCGGAGACCTCTTCGAGGATCTTCTCAGAATCCTTCGGGAATGCGTTTCCCTTGCCTGCAGCTGAATCGATGAGGCCCTCGATCTTGGCCTCAGAAAAGCCCTTGAAGACCAGATCGTCCTCGAACTTCGCCGCTTTCTCTGCGGCCTCTTCCAGGGAGTCGAGATCGATGTCGCGGGCCCCACGCACCGCGTTGTCGAGCTCCCAGATATTGAGCTTAAAGGGTATCCGGGTCTCTACGAGGGGAAGAACCTGGTGGAGTCCGTAGGAGACTCCGCCCGACTCCGCGAGTCCTTCCAGCCTGCCGGTTGCCACTGCGTGATGATCCCATCCGAATGGCCCCTCGACATCCACCACTTTTCGTGCCGAGAGACTACCCCTGAGGTACTCTCCGGCCAATTCGTCTATCTCTCCCCATGCCTGATCGGAAATGGGGGCAAGGTTTCTTCTCAACATATCCATATTGTTCTCCTTTCTCGGTTTATTTGAGGCTGCCGATGCCGAGGTCGCTGCCGCCGGCGGTGTCGCCGTTTCCAGCGGATTCGCCGCCCTCTTCTGCGGTTTCACCCTCTTCCATTTGGGTCAAATCTCCGGTAGTAAACAGATAGGTTCTGAGCTCTTCGTCCCAGCCCGGCATGTTCCTTCTCAACCACTCGAGGGCCATGCAGGCGTGCTCTATCTCCTCGTCCCTGTTGTGCCCCATGATGGAGGCTATCTCCTGGTCGCTTGCCGCATTTACGCGCTGGTTGTACCAGTCGATCGCCTCGACCTCTTCCTTCAAGCTCTTGAGCGCCCTCGACTGATCCCGTACTTGAGCGGAAAGTTCGCTTTCCGGTTCATGATATTCGGACATTTTTTCCTCCTATAAAAATTCTACCTCAAGTATACTATCTTGAGTGGCCTCAATCAAATCTTCCCGCTCCCGACTCCGCTTCATGAGGGGATTTCGCCCGGTCGCACCGGTCTTGCGGGCGCAGCCATCACCATTCCCCTTCACGACGGAAATATGCTACAAAGACCATATAGGAGCAGAAAATGAATTCCGACATTCGTGTTGATCTACACATACACACGCAGGCGTCCGACGGCGTCTGGACCGCAGAGGAGCTCGTCGAGGAGGTCGAGAAAAATGGCATAGGGCTCTTTGCCGCAACCGACCACAACTCCACCGGCAGCGTAGTCGCTGCACAACGGCAGGCCTTAAAGAGTAATCTCTACTTCCTTCCGGCTGTCGAGTTCGACACCACCTTCGAGGGAAACATCTACCACATCGTCGGTTACGGGATAGATATCGGCGCATCGTCCATCCGGGATCTCATCGATCACAACCAGGGACTCATGCGAAAACGGGACGTAGAGGTGATACGGAAACTGGAGCAGCGCGGCTACTCCATAAACTGGGCCGCATACGAGCGCTACGAACACGCCCCCTCCCGCGGCGGGTGGAAGGCCCTCAACTTCTGCATCGACGAGGGATTTTGCAGCGACGTGACCGACTTCTTTACCCGCCTCTTCACTAGAGAGAACCCGGTACCGAGACCTGTCTTCCCCCATCCCTCCGCAGCCGTAGAGGCCGTTTCCGCGGCAGGGGGTGTTCCCATCGTCGCTCATCCCTACGGAAGCATCGGCGGGGAATACCGCGTCGACAGGTTGGAGGTATTCGCACAACTGCGCGATTTCGGCGTGCGGGGGCTCGAGTGCTACTCCACCTACCACGGTGAGGAGCAGATCGAGAGTGCAAAGGCATTTTGCGACGAGAACGGTCTCCTCATCACAGGAGGCAGCGACTCACACGGACACTTCACCGTCAAACGAAAGCTCGGTCGCCCCTACGTGACGGTCCGCGACCTGCGTCTCGGTGAAATCGGTGAGCTCGCGGGTTTACCTGCGCAGGCAAGCGCGTAAGCTATCCCCGAAGCGCTGCGCGTCCTACCACGTAGAGGTGTTCGGGCGTCTCGCCGTGCTCCACTATCGGATAGCCGTTACCCTCTACCATCTCCACAACCTGACGAAGGGAGAAGTAGGTCTCGGGTATTCCCGTTTCCACCCCCCTTCTCCAGTCGACGAAGACGAAGCGCCCCTCGGGCCTGAGAACCCCTCCCAGTTGTGCCAGAAAGAGACGAAAGTTCCGGAAGTGGTGGAGAGAGTAGAGGCTGAAGACGAGGTCGAAACTCCTGCCGATGGTCTCCACTTCCTCGGCGGGGATGTCTGCAAACGTCACCAGTGCATGATCGCGCCGAGGGATGTGCGGATCGATACCCCACATCTCTCCCCCGTACTTCTCCGCAAACTCCATGAGGAGCTCGCCCCCGCCGGCCCCCACCTCCAGTACAGCCTCTCCAGAGGTGAGATGTGTATCGACCAACTTTCGCAGTATCTCTCGTCCTTGCTCTTCCATAATCGGGAGTGTAGCAGAGCCGCCTGCGGGCGGCAATATACTCACTACACAACTCCTCACCGCACGAAGAGCAGCCCCTTAAAAACGAGCAGATTGTACAGTTTCCGGGCCTCTGCTACACTCATCCCATGTTGAGAACCTCCCATCAGATTGTGCTTCAGTCATCTGAAGACTTGAGCACTTTAGCCGACGAATCCGTAGACCTCGTAGTCACCTCGCCGCCCTACCCGATGATAGAAATGTGGGACGAGGTCTTCACGGCACAGGATAGCAGCGGCGCCGTCGGCCGGGCACTCTCCGCAGGAGACGGCGCGGAGGCCTTCGAGCTGATGCACCGTCTGCTCGACCGCGTGTGGCGCGAATGCTACCGGCTGCTCAAACCCGGAGCATTCGCCTGCATCAACATAGGAGATGCGACCCGGAAGGTAGGCGGCAACTTCCGTCTCTACCCCAACCATGCGCGGATAATCTCCAGCTGCACGGCCCTCGGCTTTCAATCCTTACCGGCTATACTCTGGAGGAAGCAGACGAACGGGCCCACGAAGTTCATGGGCTCCGGCATGCTTCCCGCAGGAGCATACGTGACCCTCGAGCACGAGTACATCCTCGTCTTTCGCAAGGGGGGAAAGCGCAGCTTCTCAGGCGACGAGAAGAGAAGACGCCGGGAGAGCGCATTCTTCTGGGAGGAGCGCAACACATGGTTTTCCGACATTTGGGATCTGAAGGGGGTGCGCCAGCGTATCGAATCCGGCTCGGAGGGTGCGGGCAAAAAAGGAATCCGTGAGAGGAGCGCCGCCTTTCCTTTCGAGATCCCCTACCGGCTCATTTCCATGTACTCGCTCATCGGCGAAACGGTTCTCGATCCCTTCCTCGGCACCGGAACGACTACTGCCGCCGCCGTCGCTGCAGCCCGCAACAGCGTCGGGTTCGAGATAGAGCCCGGTTTCACCGAGCAGCTCCCGTCGGTCCTCGAACGAGCCTCCTTCGAGATGAACGACCGCATTCGGCAACGATTCGAAGATCACCTCCTCTTCGTAAGTGATTTCGAGAACCGAAAAGGCGCGAAACCGGCCCACGTAAACGAGCACTACGGATTTTCCGTAGTGACGACACAGGAGAGGGAGCTCAGGATTCCCTACATCGAGACCATAGATATTTCCGAAACCGCGACCGGCGGAGGCGGCCGGACCGGCGCAGAAAGCACGGGCCCTCACCTGCAAACGCCGTCCCGCACCTTCACCGCAGAATACCGCGATACGACGGACATTACCTGCGACAGCAGCCCCCGAATCATATATTAGCTGTTTCCGATCGATGTGGCACACGCCCCATAGGGCACACGAATGAGCAATGTCTTTTGAAAAACTGTGATTTCTCACTATGCAAGGACTATATTGGAGGCGTGTATCGCAACCATTGGAAACTACTTCTCGAATTCGACCGAGAACGTTTACTTCGACGACATCGGAGCTCTCTACAGTGCCGTTCGACATCTTTTGTCCCACCAACCAGGAAACAGTTTCTTCCGCAACCTGAATGCAGGCATCAACCTTGCGACAGGCACCTCTATGTAGTAGGCTCGAGGCATGAGCACAACGATATCATCATGGAACGTGAACGGCATCAGGGCCGCCTATAAAAAAGGACTGGTCGACTACATAGTTTCGGAGGGGGCCGACATCGTCTGCCTCCAGGAGACCAAGGCGAATCGGGATCAGCTGCCCGAGGAGCTCACCGCTCCCGACGGCTACCGCTCCTACTTCAGCTCGGCGGAGAAGTCGGGCTACTCGGGCGTGGCCATGTACGTGAAAAAGGAGCCGATCTCGGTCGACACCCTCGGAATCGAGAAGTACGACGCCGAGGGGCGGGCGCTCATCGCCGAGTTCGACGACTTCGTGCTGATAAACGGCTACTTTCCGAACAGCCGGAGCGAGGGAAAACGGCTCGACTACAAGCTCGGCTACTGCGACAGCATCCTCGAACTCTGCAACTCCCTCGTAGGAGAGGGGAAGAACGTCGTAGTCTGCGGCGACTACAACATCGCCCACAAGCCGATAGACCTCGCCCGACCGAAGCAGAACGAGAAGAACCCCGGCTACCTGCCCGAGGAGCGCGAGTGGATGAGCACATTCCTCGATGCAGGCTACAGCGACACCTTCCGCATGTTCGTCACCGAGGGAGGCCACTACACCTGGTGGTCCTACCGCACCAAGGGACGCGAGCGGAATGTGGGCTGGAGACTCGACTACTTCTGCGTGAACGAGGCATTCTCAGAGAAGATCGAGGAGTCTGCGATCCGCTCAGAGATCTACGGCTCGGACCACTGCCCGGTCTTTCTGCGCATAGGCGAGTGAGCTGCCGCCGCGGCATTTACCGCCGGTACCGCCACTGCGGGCAGAAACGTACACTCCCCACTTACACATATCCCATTGGACTTGACAGGAACTCCTCCGGGCCACAACAATTAAAGTATAGCGAACGATGCCGGCGGCATGACACGCGGCGAGGAGTCTGCTGAAAATCGGCCGCGGCATCACGAGGAGGCATGTATGAACGAAGAAAATACTGATATATTGTATCTGTGTCCCAGCTGTTTTACCCCCGCCGAGAACCCGGGCCCCTGCCCCCACTGCGGCACGGAGGTGCGGGAGTTCTGTCCGGGGGGATCTTCGGACGCCTGCCGCCGCCCGGTGATCAACGAACGGGGGGAGGTCTGCACCCACGTTCCCCTCTGGTGGGTTCGATCGGTTGCTCCCGAGCTGGCGACGTACCTGGAGGGCGGAAGGAATGAGTCCTCCGGGAACGGATAGACACAACGCAGCACATAAAAGATAGATTCGTCAAAAGGAGCGAAGCATGCAGAAGGAGAAGTTGCTGATTATTGGGTCAGGTCCGGCCGGTTACGCGGCGGGCCTCTATACGGGGAGAGCGTCTCTCGAGCCGCTGATGCTCACGGGCATAGAGATGGGCGGACAGGTCTCGCTGACCTACGAGGTCGATAACTTTCTCGGATTTCCCGACGGCACCACCGGCCCGGAGCTCATCGAGCAGATGAAGCAGCACGTGGAGAAATTCGGGGCAAAACTCGTCATGGAGGAGGCTACGGAGGTGGACTTCTCGAAGGGCGGGCCCTTCCGCGTCTCATCCCACAGCGAGGAGTACGAGGCGGACTCGGTCATCGTCGCAACCGGTGCCTCTCCGCGGCGTCTGGGCATCCCCGGCGAGGAGGAGTTCATCGGCAGAGGCGTCTCCTTCTGCGCCACCTGTGACGGATTCTTCTTCCGCGACAAAGAGGTCCTGGTGATAGGCGGCGGCGACAGCGCCCTGGAGGAGGCGATCTTCCTTACCCGCTTCGCCAAACGTGTCCGCGTCGTGCACCGCAGGGACGAGCTACGCGCAGGCGTAGCCCTCACCCAGGCGGCCTTCGACAACGAGAAGATCGAGTTCGTGTGGAACACCGTCCTCGAGGAGATCCGGGGAGACATGAAGGTCAGCGGCGTGGTGGCGAAGAACGTGAAGACCGGCGAGCAGGAGGTGCTGGAGACCGACGGTGTCTTTATCTTCATAGGGCACTATCCGAACACTTCTCTCTTCTCCGGCAAGCTCGACATGGACGACAAGGGATACCTCACAACCGACACCTACATGATGACCAATGTACCGGGCGTCTTCGCCGCAGGCGAGGTGCAGGATCCCATCTACCGGCAGATCGCCACCTCGGTGGGACAGGGCAGCGCCGCCGGTATGATGGCGATCAAGTGGCTGCGCGATCCCTGGAGCTGAGCGTAGCCCTCTGTCCGAGCCCTGATCAGTATGGCTCAGCCGCACTCCCCGCATCGACCGTAGAATATGATATCGATGTGCTCGAGGGTGAAGCCACTCTGCTCTTTCGGCGGCAGTTCGAGTGAATCGACACCCTGAGGCTGGGTGTCCCGGATCTTTCCGCATTCGCTGCAGACTATATGGTGGTGCCGGATGACCCCATTCGGATCGTAATGAACGGGCCCGGGGAATAACTGTACCTCCTGCAGCTCGCCGCGCTCGACGAGCTCCTTCAACGTGTTGTAGACCGTCGCCCGTGATATCTCGGGCAGGATCTGTTGTGCACGTTCGAGCACCTCATCCGCAGTAAAGTGTGTATCGGGCCCCGACAAAACCTCGGCCACCGCTCTGCGCTGAGCAGTGAGCCGCCAGTTGCTCCGGCGAAGCCTGTCTAATAGATAGCTGTACTTCTCTTCGTCTCTACCGTTCATACCTATATTATACAATAATTAGTAAAAATATAAAAGATTTCTTGACATATACTTTAGCTATTATTAGACTATTTCTAAATTAAAACTTAGTCCAAGGAGGTTTTTATGGGACGAGTAGCACGAGAGATGGTCGAAAAATCCGGACTGGATGTAGACCTGTTGTTGAAGAAACTGGTTGCCGCAGCAGGTGCGGAGTTCACCACGTTTTACTACTACACGATACTGCGGCTGAATGCGATCGGCCTCGAGGGAGAGGGCATGAAGGAGATCATAGAGGATGCACGAATCGAAGACCGAAACCACTTCGAAGCGCTGCTCCCGCGCATCTACGAGCTGGGCGGCAAATTGCCGGACGACATCCGCTCGTTCGCCGACCAAGCGGGGTGTCCCGACGCATATCTGCCCGAGAGTGTCGGAGGCAGCAGCTCCGAGAGGAAAGCGCCGTCGAGCAAGACCGACTTCGGTGCGTACCCTAAGACCGGCAGCGACAAGATAAAGGATCTGCTTACCGTGCTCGTCGAAGCCGAGCGCTGTGCGGTACGCACCTACACCGACATCTGCGACTACACATCGGGCAAGGATCACAGGACCTATGAGCTGGCACTGGCTATTCTCAACGAAGAGGTAGAGCACGAGTCCTGGTTCTCGGAGTTCCTTGGCGAGAAACCTTCGGGCCACTTCCGCCGCGGAGCCCCCGGACGTTCTCCCTTCGTCAGCAAGTTCATGTCCGCCGACATTTAGGGAGCATATAGCACGGACGCATCTGCAGCGGTTTCATAGCAAAACCATGCTTCGGGCATGTCTTTACCGAACCGGCGGATTTTCGGCGAGGGGCTTATGCCTCCGCCGGATATTCGTCAGTGTTACCCCTGCGATGATCACGGCGCCGCCGATCAGCTGTACCGTGCCGAGATGCTCGCCGAGCAGCAGGGCGGAGATGATCACCGAGACCACCGGAACCCCATTGAGAAAAACCGCCGCCTTCGAGGCATGGATCTTCGAAAGAGCGGTGTTGTAGAAGAAGAAGGCGAGAAGGGTCGCACAGAGGATGAGAAAGAGAAGAGCCCCCACGGACGCCGGATTTATCCTCGACCAGTCGGCGGAGGGCAAGCGGAAGAGAAAAATCGGGAAGAAGTAGACGGCTCCGTAGAATATCTGGTACGAGGTGACCTCGAGTACGCTCACATTCGCCGACAGATGCCGGGCGATGATCATGTAGCAGGCTGCCGAGACTGCGGCGAGGACGACGAGGCCGTTGCCCAACAGCGAGCTGTCGGCGTAGGCAGCGTTGTCGTCGAAGCCCGCGAGAATCACGGCGCCCGCCACCGAAAGGAGTACTCCCACCCACTCCCGTCTTACCAAGTGTTCCTTCAAGAAGAATCCCGCGAGCAGGGCCACCAGGGCGGGCACCGAGGCGATGATGAGCGAGGCGCTCGAGGCTGAGGTGTACTGCATGCCGATCGTCTCGAAGAGGAAGTAGAGCCCCGGCTCGAAGAGCGCCATGAGTGCCAGCTTGAGGTGTGCGGATCTTCCTATCTTGCGCCGCAGCGGACCACGTCTCCTTCTATATATGAGAATGAGTGCGAAAAAGATGGACGAGCCGACGAAGCGGAAGAAGATGTAGGAGATGGGACCGAAACCGCTGAGCACCAGCTTTATCGCCGGGAAGGAGCTCCCCCAAAAAAGAACGGTCAGGAGGAGGGGGAAGTAGGTCGAGAGAAACGTCGGACCCTCCTTCGGTCGACCCGCGCCGCTCATCATAACCGCTCCCTCTCGAGGCCGAACTCCTCGAGCAGTCCCGACACCGCTATGCGGTAACCGAACGCCCCTGCCCTCGCAGTCTTCGCAGCCGAAAAATAGCGCTCACGGAACACCTTCATCTCCAGCTCTAATGCTTGTGCTACACCGTTTTTACCCTGACTTTCCATACCTCGACCACTCTACTATATTTCTCCCGTCCGACGGAAGAGTACGTGAAACTGCCGAAGTATCCGGCCCGGGCAGGTGCAGGACCGCAAGATCACGAGAAAATCGTGGCCTCTCGATCTATCCGTGCTATACTCAAAACATGAATACACATAGGGTTTTGAGAAAAGTGATGGGTTTCGGCTGCAGATTCACCTCACACAAAGCGCTGACGGTGCTGATGATTCTCCTGTTTATATCCTTCGGTTCTCTGCTCCCGCACCTCGCCGCACAGGAGCAGCTGAGCGGCGATTGGCTGCGTTTTTCACTCTCGGGCAGAGAGAACTGGGGCGCATCCTCGGTACTGGAGTCCGAACAGCCTTGGCAGGAGTCCCGCTACGGGCCCGAAAAGGCTCAGGATGGAAAGGCGGAAACCTCCTGGGTCGAAGGCGCCTCCGGGGCCGGGATCGGCGAGAGTTACTGGTTCTCCTCCGACCATCTGCCCGAGGCGTTCGGCTTCATAAACGGCTATGCGAAGAACCGCAGCCTCTTCGACAAGAACTACCGGGTGAGGGAGTTTGAGCTGCGCGTATTTACCGCCCTCAGCGTGAGCGGTTTCTCGACGGAGAAGGTGAACTACTACGACGCCGTGCCGGCGGGCGAGTCGACGACGATCCGACTGGCAGACACGATGGAACCGCAGCGGACCGAGCTGCAGATGGACAGAGACGAGCTGCGCAGCCGCATGCGCGAGCTCCGGAACTCGAAAGAGATCGCCGAGTGGGACTTCCCGATGGCCGATGAGATGGGCATTCCCGAAAACGCGGACCTCCCGATCTTCTACCGCTACATTCTGGTTCTGGAGATACGAGATGTCTACAAAGGCTCGCAGTGGGAAGATACCTGCATTGCCGAGTTGTGGGCCGACTACGGCGAGATCGAAGAGGTGAGCGTATCCGGAGATCGCCGAAGCCTGCTCGTGACGACCGATGAGGGGAAGAAGGTCCCCACCTACCGGGATTTCACATCGGTGCTCGCCCTCGTGGAGGTGAGCGGAAACGGCAAATGGGTCATCGTGACGAAGGAACCGGCCTACCTCGAAGCCGATGAACGGCCGACGACCAGCTACGCCGTCGTACACGCCCCCACCGGCAGGGACATAACAGGGGCGATCTTCGGTACCGACGTCGATCTCGGCCTCGAGATACTCCCGACCGGATTCTCACAGGAAGGGGAAGAGACCTATGTGCACTACGAGGATTTAGACAGCGGCGAGAGCAGCCGAGCGCCCTGCTCCCTCTACTGACTCGCTGCACCGGTCTCGCCTCTCTTTCCAACAAGAAAAAGTCGCCATAACATTACCAATATACTCATACAAAAGCGCAGATACAAATCGATTGACTTCCCGGAGCAGAGCTCCTACCATCTAAGGTAAAGTTCTGTTTAGAGGAGTATGCATCATGTCCACAACCGGCGGCGCCATTATCGCGGAAATGCTCAAGAGGGAGGGGGTAGACCGCTATTTCGGCATCATAGACGGCACCTACACCTCGCTCATCATCAACATGAAGAAGACAGGGGCGCGGCTGATTACCCCCCGACACGAGACGACGGCCCTGCACATGGCCGGTGCCTATGCCAGGCTGACCGGAAGGCTGGGGGTGGCCATCGCAAGCAACGGACCGGGGGTGGCAAACGCCCTGTCCGGCGTGGCCGTGGAGAACACAGAGGGTAACAGAATCCTCCTGATTACGAGCTCGCGCCGCAGCCCCGTGGCCTATCCGGACCGCGGCGGGGCCTACCAGTGTTTCGACCAGGTGGGGGTCATACGGAACATGTCTAAGTGGTCGGTACTCATACCGAGCGCCGCAAGAGTTCCCGAGCTGATGCGGATGGCCCTGCGCGCCTGCTGGGAAGGCCGTCCGGGCGTCGTACACGTAGATGTGCCGGAGAACATCGTAAACGGAAATACCGACGATATCCCCTTCCTCGAACCCTCTCGATACCGCCGGACCTACCTCGCGGCCCCAGCACGAGAGGCGGTAGAGGAATCGGCACGGCTGCTTCGGGAGGCGAAGCTCCCGATGATCCACGCGGGAAGCGGCGTCATCCACTCGATGGCATACGCGGAGCTCGAGAAGCTCAGCAGCCTCCTGCACGCGCCGGTGACCACCTCGTGGGCGGCCCGCGGTGTGCTGTCGGAGAAGAATCCGCTCTCGTGGAGTATGGTCCACATAAAAGCGAACAACAACCTGCGCAACAGCGCCGATGCGGTCCTCTGCCTAGGCGCGAGAATGGGAGAGACCGACTGGTGGGGAAAAGCGCCATACTGGGCCAAGCCTGAGGCGCAGAAGTTCATTCAGGTAGACCTCGACGAGCACGCATTCGGCCGCACCCGCCCGATCGACCTCGGCGTGGTGTCGGATATAAAGACCTTTCTGCAACTGCTGATAGAGCTGCTCGAGCAGAGGGGCGAAGACCCGAAATTAGAATCACGCCGCAGAGAGGTCGAAAAGCTCGCAGGGGAGAAGGAGAAGCACCGCAAGGAGCTGGACAAGAAGCTCGAGGACCGGGAGGCACCGATGCTAACGGGTCACGTCTCCCGCGCCTGCAGGGAGAACTTCGACGACGATGCGATCGCCGTCTTCGACGGCGGAAACACGGCGGTCTGGGGCAACTTCTTCTACGAAATCAGACGGCCCGGGACTCTGCTTACCACCAACCACATGGGCCATCTCGGCGCCGGACTCGGTCAGGCCCTCGGCGCTGCGGCGGCCTTTCCCGACCGTCAGGTATTCTGCATGATCGGCGACGGAGCGATGGGCTTCCATCCGCAGGAGATAGAGACAGCGGTGCGCAACGAAATGAAGGTAATCTTTCTCGTCTGCTCGGACAAGCAGTGGGGCATGGTAAAACTCACTCAGAGCGTCGCCGTCAAACCGATGAAGACCATGCTCAAGAAGTCGCTTAGCCCGGAGGAGACGGTAAACACCGAGCTCGGCGAAATCGAGTGGGACGCCCTCGCCCGCTCCATGGGAGCACACGGAGAGAGGGTCTCCGATCCGGCGGAGCTGCCTGAGGCAATCACCCGCTGCAAGGAGGCGGGGACCTGCGCGGTTATCCACGTGGACGTACACCCGGTAAAGCACATGTGGGCCCCCGGCCTCATGTACTTCAAGGCGATGCACCAGGAACCGAAGGGTAAGTAGCATGAGCCCCGAGGTCATAGACTCCATCCGATTGAACTTCGACGAATCGAGTGTACGCAGCCTCAACATCGTCATCGCCGTGATGATGTTCGGCATGGCCCTCGATATTCACCGCGAGGACTTTCTCCGCATAGTGAAGTCGCCGCGCGGTCCCGCAATCGGCCTCGTCGCGCAGTTCATCCTGCTGCCGGCATTTACCTTCCTGCTGACTCTCGTGCTCGACACCGCCCCCTCCATACTCCTCGGCATGATCCTCGTCGCCTCCTGCCCCGGCGGCAACCTCTCGAACATCATCACCTACCTTGCCAAGGGCAACTCGGCCATGTCCGTCTCCATGACGGGTGTCTCGACTATTGCCGCCATCTTCATGACCCCTCTCAACCTCTCGGTATGGGGGAGCTTGAATCCGGCCACCGAACCGATACTGCGACAGGTGAGTCTCGACCCGGTCAACGTCTTCAAGACGGTGTTTCTGATCCTCGGTGTGCCGCTTATCCTCGGCATGACGGCCGCACGCCTCCGGCCCGCGCTCGCGGTGAAGGCGCGCAAACCCTTCAAGATTTTTTCCGTCGTCGTCTTTATCGCGGTAGTAGCCATCATCTTCTTCAGCAACTGGCAGCAGTTCCTGCGTGTCATCGGCCTCATCGCCATAGCGGTATTCATCCACAACGCCCTCGCCATCTCCCTCGGCTACGGGGCGGCGCGGATCGTCGGGCTCGAGGCGAGAGACCGGCGCGCGGTAGCAATAGAGGTGGGAATCCAGAACTCGGCGCTGGGACTGGCCCTGGTCTTCGGCTTCTTCGAAGGCCTCGGCGGCATGGCGATCATCACCGGCTGGTGGGGCGTCTGGCACATCCTCGCCGGCCTCTTCATGGCCCTTATGTGGAACCTCTACGACGCACGAAAGAGGCGGAAGGCGGCGCTCCATGGCTGAGCAGGCCCTGTCGGTCCTCATAACAGGCGCGGGAGGCTACATAGGCAGACAGCTCATCGCCGAGATGGCGGCGGACAGGAGGCACTTCGCGCGGATAGCCGCGGCAGACATCCGCCTTCCGGAGGAGCACGAGAGACTGCAGGGAATCGACTACCTCGAGGCGGACGTGCGGGACCCCGTGCTCGCCCGCCACCTCGAGGAACACGGAATCGACGCGGTGGTCCACCTCGCCGCCATAGTGAACCCCGGCAAGGATACGAGCAGGGAGCTGCAGCACTCCATCGATGTGGACGGCACGGAGAACGTCTTGAAGGCCTGTCTCGAGGCGGGAGTCGAGAGGATCGTGATTACCAGCAGCGGCGCCGCCTACGGCTACCACGCCGACAACCCGCAGTGGCTGACCGAGGAGGACGCGTTGCGGGGAAATCCCGAGTTCGCATACTCCGACCACAAGCGGCAGGTCGAGGAGATGCTCGCCCGCTGGCGCGAGAAAGCGCCCGAGCTCGAGCAGCTGATCCTGCGGCCGGGGACCATCCTCGGTGCCGGTACGCGAAACCAGATAACCGAGCTTTTCGAGGGAAAGCGGATACTGCGGCTCTCCGGCAGCCCCTCTCCCTTCGTTCTGATATGGGACCGGGACGTGGTGGGGGCGATACTGCACGGGCTGATCGAACGGAAGTCGGGCATCTACAACCTCGCAGGCGACGGCACGCTCACCATCGGCGAGATGGCTGAAATGATGGGCAAGCCGGTCCTCACCCTCCCGGTGCCGCTGGTAAAGGCCGCTCTCGCCGTACTCTCCCTCCTAAAGCTCACCCCCTACGGCCCGGAGCAGGTGCGCTTTCTCCGCTACCGGCCTGTCCTCCTCAACCGCAGGCTAAAGGAGGAGTTCGGCTACACGCCCCGCAAGACCACCCGTGAGGTGTGGGAGTTCTACCTGCAAGAGCGGGGCTACCATGCCTAAGCGGACGACGCGGCGGAAGCGGCGAAGGCCGCGCAGGAGGAGTTTCGAGAACCGCAGCGTCGTCATAACCGGCGCCGCCGGCGGCATGGGCGAGGCCTTCGCCCGGAGATTCGGCCGCGCGGGATCCCGCCTGGCCCTCCTGGACCTGAATAGAGAAAAGGCCGGGCTGCTCGCGGCGCAGCTGAGGGAGGAGGGGATCGACGCCTCCTCCTACCGCTGCGACGTGACCGACGAGTCCGAATGCAGCCGGGTCTTCGATGAGATCATCGCCGCCGGGGGTGGCATCGACCTGCTGATAAACAACGCGGGAATCACCCACCGCAGCGCTTTCCGGACCACACAGCCGGAGGTGATCCGAAGGGTTGTGCAGGTGAGCCTCTTCGGAGCGGTGAACTGTACGAAGGGGGCCCTCGAGAGCTTGATCGAGCGGCGCGGGATGGTAGTCGCCGTCTCCTCGGCCGCCGGTTTCGTCCCTCTGCTCGGCAGAACCGGCTACTGTGCGGCAAAGCACGGGATGCACGGCTTCTTCGACACCCTCAGGGCCGAGATGCACGGCAGCGGCGTAGACGTGCTCATCCTCTGTCCCGGCTTCACCCGCACGCCGCTTACCACCTCCGCGCTCGACGGCAACGGCGGCATCACCCGTCACCCCAAGGCGACGGTCGGGAAGATCGCCGAACCGGCGGAGGTCGCCGAAGAGCTCTACCTGGCCGCCTGCCGCAGAAGACGCATGGTCGTGCTCTCCGCCTCCGGCAAGCTCTCGATGCTGCTCAGCCGGCTCTCGCCTCCCCTCTACGAGGCGCTCATGCGCCGATCGCTGAGAAAGGAACTCGATCGAGACCCCCGATGAGAATCAGGCTTAAACACGTTGAGCTTGACAGCTGAGGAGAAGCGTGTATAATGAAATGTGATAAAACGATTAGGGGTAAACGTTAAAATTGAGCACAAAGCACAGAACGGTAAGAATCAAGGATATTGCGGAGAAGGCGGAGGTCTCCGCTTCGACCGTTTCCGCAATTCTCAACAACAGCCGTTCCAACATCCGAATCAGCGACCGTACGAAAGAGAAGGTGCTGCAGATTGCAGAGAAGCTGGAGTATCGCCCCAACTTTTTCGCCAAATCGCTGCGTACGCGTACGAGCTACCTTATCAGCGTAATCGTCTGGGATATAACGGATCCGTTCTACGGCGAGATCCTCAAGGGTATAGAGAGGGTGTTGAAGCAGGAGGGGTATCAGCTCCTGCTCACCAGCGCCGACGGACTCGAAGCCAATCGCTGTTACGAGCGGCTCAAGGAGCTGCCCGTCGACGGAGTAATCGTCCTCGGCGGCCCCGAACACGGCATCGTGAAAGAACAGGTCGAAGAACGGGATATACCTCACGTGTACATCGGTCTCAGGGGCAGCTCGGATCTCTCGTGCTCGATTGCTGTAGACAACTACAAGGGAGGCGCCATCGGCACCGAATACCTGTTGAGCATGGGGAGGAATGAGCTCCTCTACGTGACGAAGAGGAGGAGAACCCACGACGAGGAGGACCGCCTCCACGGCTTCGAAGACACCGTAGAAGCACTGAGCACCGGAGGGGTGAGCTATCGGATCATCGAAACCGAAGACGACTTCGAGGGTGGCTACAGCTCGGTCCTCTCCCTCTTGCAGAGAAACGACGAACCGGTCTGCATATTTGCAGACGACGACCTTCTTGCCCTCGGCATTCTGCGCGCCCTTCAGGACAACGACCTCGCCGTCCCTGCACAGGCAGCGGTTCTCGGTTTCGACAACCTCCTCATATCCGCATATACACAGCCGCGGCTCAGCACGCTCAACCAACCACGGTTACGGATGGGGAAGGAAGGAGCAGAGTCTCTATTGAAGAGAATTGCAGGAAAAGAGGTAGCCGAGCCGAGAATAGTGCTCGAGCCGAATCTCATATTAAGGGATTCCTGTTAAAGGAGAAGGGGGTAGCTATGCCGGGACCGGGAGCATTTCTTATTGGAGATGAAGAGAGAGCGCAGGTGGAGGAGGTGATGCGAACGGGTCATCTCTCCAGATACGGAAAAGCCGAAGAACCCGGCTTTACACAGAAGGTTTTTCGACTCGAGAAGGAGTTCGCCGCCTTCTCCGGTGTGCCGTACTGCATTGCCACGAGCTCCGGAACCTCTTCTCTGCTCGTCGCACTGATCGCACTAGGTATAGGCAGGGACGACGAAGTCATCGTTCCCGCCTACACCTTTGTAGCGAGCTATTCGGCCATCATCTTCTCGGGTGCCGTTCCCGTACTCGCCGAGATAGACGAGAGTCTCACCCTCGATCCCGACGATATAGAGCACAGGATCACCGAGAGAACCAAGGCGATTATGCCCGTGCACATGATAGGCAACTGCTGCGACATGGACCGTATACTAGCGATTGCAGCGAAACACCATCTGTATGTAATTGAGGACTGCTGCCAGGCCGCCGGTGCTTCGTACAAGGGACGGAAGGTCGGCTCCATGGGTCACTTCGGCTGTTTCAGCCTCAACATATTCAAGACGGTCACTGCAGGCGACGGAGGGATGATCATCACGAGCGACGAGGAACTCTATCGCAAAGCCTTCGGCATCCACGACCAAGGACATGAGCCGAACCGAACCGATGTCGCCGTCGGCGAGCGCAGCATCCTAGGGCTGAACTTTCGAGTCAACGAGCTGACCGGAGCGGTTGCTCTCGCACAGGTGAGGAAGCTCGATAGCATCATTTCGACGCTCAGGAGCCTGAAGAGGCGGTTGAAGGAGAGGCTGGAAAATATCCCCGATATCGAGTTCAGAAGATTGCCCGATCCGGAGGGAGAGTGCGCAACCCTTCTCGGTATCATCCTGCCCAACAAGGAACGGGCCGCGGAAATCGCCGCCCGGCTCGAGACCAAGACATTAGATCGTTCCGGCTGGCATGTTTACAGTAATATGGAGCACATCTTGCGCTACTTCAAAGAACGGGGAATCGAAATGGGGAAGGGTTCATTTCCGCGAACCGACGATATTCTCGAGCGGACGATAATACTCAGCATAGGGGTAGTCGATCCGGGAGTAGGCTCGGGCTTCGGCATCAATATCAATTCGACGACGGAAGAGATAGAACAGACGGCGCAGGAGGTCGTAAGGGCCTTTGCCGTATAGCTATTAAAAATGGAGGTTATTATGAACAGTATGCACGAGACCGTTTCGGTGCAAACGGTTCTTCCGGAAGACTACAAAACGAGCTCGCAGTTCAAGAAGGAGCTCGAAACCCTGCAGAAGCACGGGTACGGCGGAGTGGAACTCAACATTGCACATCCGGAAAATCACGATCTCGACCGCATCGTCGCATTTCTACGAGAATTCGACCTGCGGTTGACCAATTTTGCCTCAGGGCTCACAGCAAAAACCTTCGGGCTCTCACTCTCCCACAGAGACGAAGTAGAGCGACAGAGAGCGGTAAGAAAGGTAGACGAGATCATGGATCTTCTCGACGGCAGCTCTGTCAGCATCATCCTCGGCTTCTTCAAGGGACCAAAGGCCGAACATCCCGACGTCGCCCGACTCCAGTTCTCGCGGTCCATCGCAGATCTCCTCCCTCGGGCCGAGAAGAAGGAGGCACCGCTTATCGTAGAGGCCACAAACCGCTACGAGTCATCCGTAGCGAACTCACTTGCCGATGCGTACGAGTGTATCAAGGATTACCAGAGCTCGTATCTCAAGATCCTTCCCGACACCTACCACATGAACATCGAAGAGGCGGATATGCTCTCCGCTTTCGAGGAGTTTCTACCGTACTACGACACCGTACATCTCTCCGACAACAACCGCTATTTCCCCGGATTCGGCGCCATTGACTTCGGAGAAATCCTGCAGCACCTGAAACGCATAGGTTACGAGGGGCGATATGCTATAGAAGGGCAGACGAAGAACAGCTTTCTCGATGACTGCAGCGACACCATCGAGCATTTGAGTCCGCATGTATCTTAGAGGAGGAAGAGTTATGGAAAAAGAACTGACAGCCGGAATAATCGGCGCAGGCAGGATCGGACGTCTCCACGCGCAGAATCTCACCAGAAGGATTTCGGGAGTACGGGTAAAGACCGTTTCCGACGTCATCTTAAAAGCAGCCGAGAGCTGTGCACATGAGCTCGGTATTCCCCGTGCGGCAGAGGAGACGAAGGAAATAATGGAGGACGACGAGATAGATTTCGTCGTAATCTGCTCGAGCACCGACACGCACGCAGAGTTCATGAAGCAGGCAGCCCGAGCGGGCAAGCACATCTTCTGCGAGAAACCGATTGCGTTAGAACTCGCGGGGATCGACGAGGCACTCGAGGAGATCGACGCGCACGGGGTAAAGCTGCAGATCGGCTTCAATCGGCGCTTCGATGCGAATTTCGCCCGCATGAGGGAGCACATAACCGCCGGCAGGATCGGAGATCCCCACATATTGCGAATCACGAGCCGGGATCCCGAGCCGCCCCCCATAGAGTACGTCAAGGTATCAGGCGGAATCTTCGTCGACATGATGATTCACGACTTCGACATGGCCAGATACCTCGTCGGAGACGAGGTTGAGGAGGTTTACACGAACGCCTCGGTGTTGATAGACCCCAAAATAGGCGAGGCGGGGGATGTGGACACAGCCATAGTCTCTCTCAAATTCAAGAACGGGGCAATAGGAACAATCGACAACAGCCGGAAGGCGATATACGGTTACGATCAACGGGCGGAAGTCTTCGGCGGCAAGGGAATGGTCAACAGCGACAACATCACACCCAACCGCATACACGTGTCTACAGAGGAACAGATTTCGGAGGATGTACCACTCCACTTCTTCGTAGAGAGATATACCGAATCCTTCGTAGAGGAGATGAGGCGCTTCATACAGTCGGTACGGGAAGATGCGCCGGTAGCAGTAACGGGGAGGGACGGAAAATACCCGGTGGTCATGGGCTTAGCCGCGACGAAGTCTTACCGGGAACACCGTACGGTCAAACTCTCCGAGATAGACCCGTCTCTCTCCTGAACGAGTCTCTTTCCTGAAACCAGCGATTCGCATTTTTCTTGTCAGGATAGAACAACGATCGTATAATGGACATCATCTCTTATGTCTAATGCACAGGCGGCTCATACGGACCAAAATCATTCTTCCATAACCCCCATATCCTACTGCCCCGAGCCCACCTCCGCCCATGAGGACAGCCCGATCATCACGACCCGCAATCTGAACGTGACCTTCAAGAACGTGCACGCTCTCTCCGGAGTAAACCTCCAGGTTAATCCGGGAGAGATTCTCGGCCTTTTAGGTGACAACGGTGCGGGAAAATCTACCCTAGTGGAAACCATCATGGGATTACAGAAGAGATATTCCGGAGAAATCTATATTCAGGGAAAACAGGTTTCACAACCTTCGGTCCAAAAACTCAGAGAGTCGGGTGTGGAAATCGCCTACCAGAGTTCGGCACTCAACTCCTGTATGAAGGTGTGGCAGAACTTCTTCATGGGAAAGGAGATCACGAAACAGATCGGTCCCTTTCGCTTCCTCGATAAACGCCGAATGAGGGAGAAAACACGGTATTTCCTCAAAAAACACGGTCTCGACATGCCATTCTCCGTCAACACCCCGGTCGGCAAGCTCTCGGGCGGACAGAGAAGAATACTCTCGATCCTCAGGGCCTACCATTTTGCACGTACACTGCTCATACTCGATGAGCCGACTGCCGCATTGAGCGAGCACGAGGTAGAGATCGTGTTGAATCTCGTGAGAAAGGCAAAATCAGAAGGCATCGCCGTCATTTTCATTACCCATAAGGAACACGAGGTATTCGAGATCGCAGACAGGTTTTTCGTTCTTTACCAGGGGAATGAATACATGGTCATAAGCAGGAAATACATACTGCTGAATAGAATCAACTCTCTGCTCATCTCATCGCGCGTGTTGGCGGTGCAGGATATTGCGGCCGAAATCGTGCAGCAATTCTCCGAACCCCTTCGCAACATGCGGGCGAATGCAGAAAAACTCAAGTACGATTTCGATGTAATCAACGACAGAGAGCTCTTCGATGAACTGATAGACACCATTATGAGCGAAATCCGCAGTCTCACTTCGGTGATCTACCACCTCTCTCACCTTTCGGATGAACCTCAGGTCAACAGGGAGGAAATTTCTATTCGCTCGCTGATAGAGTCGATCATGTATGAAATTCCCCATCACATACGTAGACATGTAGATTTCGATCTACGAGTCGATAGCGAATTGAGTTTCAATTTAGACAGGGATATAATTAAACAGGTCCTCTTGAACCTCGTCGTAAACGCCATCGAGGCCTCGGAAGAGCGAGGTCTGCTGACCATTTCGGCCGAAAGGGACCCAAAACGTGCACAAAGCCTGGTGATTCTCATAAAGGACAGAGGCAAGGGAATGGATGCACAGACCCTGCAGGAGATTTTTAACCCCTTTTTTACCACGAAGACCTCCAATTCGGGCCTCGGTCTATCCATCGTATACAAGCTGCTCGAGTTAGAAGATGGTTCGATAGACGTGTGCTCGGCTCCGGGAGAGGGTACGGAGTTTCGGGTCTATCTGCACCGGTAGCATGGGGAGAGGCAGCGATATGAGAAGAATACTGGTTGTAGACGACGAACAGAACATGTGTAAGATTCTCAAGATCCTATTCGAGAAGGACGGCTTTTCCGTCGATACCGCCAACAGCGGTTCTTCTGCGCTCGAGACCATGGAACGCTCACCGGCGGACCTCGTAATCGCCGACCTCAAGATGCCCGACATGGACGGCATAGAGCTGCTGAAAAGCATGACCGGTTCCGGCTTCAGAGTACCGTTCATAATCATCTCCGCCTACGGTACGATCAACTCGGCGGTCGAGGCGATGAAGCTCGGAGCCCAGGACTTTATAACCAAACCCTTCAACAAGAATCTCATCCGTCACCGGGTAGGCAGGATCATACACCAACTCGAAAGTCCCTCGAAAAGACCTCAACACCTCTCCCTTCTCGAGAAGAGCTCGAACCGACGCCGCATAATATACGAATCCGATTCGATGAGGGAGGTAATGGAGACGGTGCAGCGCATCGCCGCCATTCCTCGACCCGTCATGCTGCTCGGAGAAAGCGGTGCGGGAAAGGAGATGATAGCAACCGAAATTCACTCCCTGTTCGAAGGAGAGGAGGAACTCCCGTTCGTGAGCATCAACTGCCCTGCGCTCCCCGAATCGCTCTTCGAGAGTGAGCTCTTCGGCTACCGAAAGGGAGCCTTCACCGGCGCTGCATCGAACTACAAAGGTAAGCTCAAACTATCCGACGGAGGCACCCTCTTTCTCGACGAAATCGCAGAGCTCCCGTTTTCCATACAGGCCAAATTCCTGCGCTTTCTCGAGGACAAGAACTTTATCCCCCTCGGCGGAACGGAAAAGGTGCAGGTCGACTCTCGCGTTATCTGTGCGACCAACAAGGATCCCCAGACAATGGTCGAGCAGGGACAGTTTCGCAAGGATCTCTATTACCGGCTCAACACCATCGTCATACGAATACCGCCTCTGAGAGAACGAAAGGAGGACATCTCGCCGATGGTGGAGTACTTCAACACCCGCTTCTCCGAGGAGCTCAGCATCGAGCAGAAACACTTTTCCGATGAGGTAATAGAGGCGTTTATCGATTATTCGTGGCCGGGAAACGTGAGGGAGCTCAAGAACATCGTCGAGCGTATCTTTCTCATGAGCAACGACAGAGTCATCGAGCGCAAGGATATCCCGCAAGAGATTCTGGATGCCCACCAGGGAGGTGAGCATCCGGAATCGTCAACGGATACCGCCCAATCGGATATCATTGCGCACACGGAGAGACAGATGCTCAAAGATGCCCTCGATGCCACACAGTGGAATCTCACCCAAGCCGCTCAGAAACTCGGCATCTCCCGCAGCGCAATACGATGGAGGATACGCAAGTACGGGCTCCGGCGATAGGGCCTATTCTCCGTACTTCTTTGATCTTCCCGCGATAATCTCCACCAGCTCTTTCGCATCGGTGCCTTCCTTGTTGATGTTCGCGTAGTTCTGCCCGTGGCGCAGGACCACGAAGCGATCCGAGACGCCGTATGCCTCGTAGGCGTTGTGGGTGATCAGGATGACCGAAAGCCCCCGGTTCTTCGCCTGCTCCACCAGGCTGAGCACCCACTCGGTTTCCATAACCGAAAGGGCTGCAGTGGGCTCATCGAGGATGAGGAGCCGAGCACCGAAGTAGTGAGCCCTGCCGATGGATATCGCCTGACGCTCGCCGCCGGAGAGGAAGTTGACCGACTCCTGCATTCCCCGTATGTTTTCCAGCCCCACATTTTCCATGAACTGAGCTGAGATATCGTTCATCTTCTTCTTGTCGAGAAACTTGAACGGCCCCACTTTCTTTTCGAGCTCGCGCCCCATAAAAAAGTTACGCGAAATGTTGAGCAGATTGACGAGGGCCAGATTCTGATAGGCAGTTTCTATACCGGTATCACGGGCTTCTTTCGGTGAGTGGAACTTTACCCGTTCTCCCGCGAAGTAGATCCTCCCTTTGTCCGGCGTGTGGAACCCGTTTATAAGCTTAATGAGGGTGGACTTTCCCGCTCCGTTGTCGCCGAGCAAACCCACTACTTCATTTTGATTGACATAGAAGTCCACATCGTCGACGGCGCAGACCTTGCCGTTCGAGAAGGTCTTCGTCACGCCCTCCATATACAACAGATACTCACCGTAATTAATCGGCTCTACTCTTTCGCTTTCATTTTTTTCATTAACCGCAGTACTCATCTCTCTCTCCTACTCTCCGATGATTCTCATTCGAATCTTGGTATTCATGATTACCGATACTACCAGTACGACGCCTATGAAGCCCCGGTACCAATACGACGGCGCTCCGGCGAGGATGAGTCCGCTTCGCAGCATTGCTATGAGGAAGGCCCCGAGGAAGGCACCTATGATGCTTCCGTAGCCGCCCTTAAGGAGTGCACCGCCGATTACACACGAGGCAATCGCCTCGAGCTCGTGCAGCTGCCCGGCGGTTGGATCGATGCTGTAGAACCTGCCGAACATGGTGAATCCTGCGAGTCCGGCCATGAGGGAACTGAAGACGAAGTTAGTGTACTTTATTCTTTTTACGTTTATTCCTACGGCCTTCGCCGTTCCCTCGCTGCCTCCGACCGCTGCGGTGTGGTTGCCGAACCTGGTCGAGGTGAGCACGATCGTGAAAAGCACGGTGAGGGCTATGAGCCAGATGCTCGCGGCCCTGAGTCCTCCCAAGCTTTGTATCTGTGTGCCGAGCATGTTCAGCACCCAGTTCTCCTGTCCGACGTACTCGATGGGAAAGCCCCCCGAGACCGCGAGAATGACTCCGCGGTAGAACATCAGTCCGCCGAGCGTCACGATAAACGAAGGGATGCCGGTCTTCAATACGATGAAGCCGTTGAACAGGCCGATCAAGACTCCCACACCAAGGGCCAGAAAAAAGGCGATGATGAACGGTATGCCGATATTTGCCAGGAGCGCCCCAACCATGGGAACCACCGCGAAGACAGAGCCCACCGAGAGGTCGAACTCGCCGGAGACCATGAGCATACAGACCCCGATGGCAATGATGCCGAGCTCCGACGTCATGGTGAGGATACCGTTCAGGTTGCCCCAAGAGAGAAAGTGCGGCGCTATTATCGAGAAGATGACCATTATCCCCAGTACACCGATAATAGCCCCGATTTCTTTCAGCTGAAAAACGCTGCTGGAAAGAATGCTTTTCTTTTCAGTATCTCCCATATCACGTCCTCATGTTCTTGTATTCTTGTTACTTAGATAAAAAATGTTCGGGGAGACGGAAGCCTCCCCGAACGATCAGACCCGGCAGATTTTACCGAATACCCTTCTGGACCATTTCCATCATGATATCCACGTTCTCCTGTGTGATGATGGAGGGGCCGGTCAGTACGTCGCCCTTCGGGGCAAAGCCGTACATGTTGTAGAGGTTGAGAAAGCCGATGGGCAGGAATGCCTGCAGCCAGGGCTCCTGTCCGGAGGCGAACAGCATGTGCCCGTCCGCGATGGCGTTCATCATACGCTCACTGGTGTCGATCGAGCAGAGGCTGTACTTGTCGAACCAGCCCTTGTCCTCGAAGAGAGAGAGAGTCGGGTGGGCGCCGAGCGGGCCGAGGGTAAAGACCAGGTCGGTGTCGGGGTTCTTGGTCAGGTAAGCTTCGAGGGCCTGGTAGTTCTCCGCCTGGTTCGGCTTACCGGCGAGTTTCTCCACCTTTACGCCGGCTTCTTTCGTTGCATCGGCAAAACCCTTTGCTCTCGCCTCGAGTCCGGCGTGGCCAACCTCGTGTATCAGCACTACCGCGCTCTTGAGGTCGTCGCCCATCATCTTGAGCGCCTGCTCGCCGGATCCGTAGCCTGCCTCGTACTCTTTCTGTCCCACGTAGCAGAGGTAGTCGAACCTCTCGTCGGTCACATTGACGGTGATGAGGGGAATGCCCTTCTCATGAATTTTCTTGATCGGTTCTTCCATAGCCCTCGCATTGGGAATCGTGAGGACGATGCCGTCCGGATTTGCCGAAATCGCGGTGTTGAGCATGTCGACCTGCTTCTGCACGTCGTACTTAGCCGGACCGAGCCACTTCACCTCCGTGTCGGCGTAGTAACTCTTTGCAGCCTCTATACCGTTGTTGAACACGCCGCCCCACCAGGGATCACCGGGACCTCCGTGGGTAACCACGTAATAGGTATATCCTCCTCCCTTCTTGGCAGCCTCCATCTGCTCTGTGGGTTGCTCTTTTTGACCTCCCGCAAAAACACCTGCAACGGAGAAGATCAAGAAAAGAGAAAGCACCATTACTGTAAGTCGTCTCATATAAGACACCTCCTAAGATTTTTGAAAATTATATTGCAACTTTTGTGCCAACAGGCATATTTTTTAATAAATTTTATAACTTATTACAATTCAACAAATTATATTTGTTTAGCGAGGCATGGTTACGAAGACGGTTCGACAAGTGGCTGTTAAAGACCGGCGACCGGCTGTCAACAGCCGCTATACTGGACGTCAGAGGACCAGGCGCAGATACTTTTCGGATGAGTCCTGCCCGGATCTCGCTCCCAATTCTATGCTGCAGTGCTGCTTATGGAACATGTGATGGAAAATGGTCGCTCCGAGTCCGGTCGGGCTGCGCTTTCGAAAAAAGAGCGGTGAGTAGTGACCGTTCTCTAATTCATCGGGTATTTCGCTTCCGAGATAGAAAAACTCTATGGTGAGCTTTCTTCGAATGGAGACCGCAATTCGGATATAGCTGTGAGGGTCGCTGTTTTCGATGATCAGGAGCAGGAGGTTTATGAGTATCTGCACCACGTTGCTCCTGATCATTCGATACTCCACACCGGCCTTCGGGGTTTCCTCTTCGATTACCCTCTCTCCCACTACGTGGAGGGGTATTTTTGAAACCGCCTCCTCGATAACCTCGCTTACTTTGCAGTTCCTGTAATACGGTTTGTGATCGTGAGTAAAATCGAAAAAGCTGTGGACGAAGAGGTCCAGCATATCTATGTCCCGCAGGACATCCTCCACCTTCCGGTGAAAGGCCTCCTGCCGTTGCTCGACTCTGAAATCCTCCCGCACCATTTGTGCGGAGACCTTCATGATCGCGAGAGGATTGCGGATCTGATGGGTGATGCCGGCGGCCATCTCCTTTACCGTCGAAAGATGAGACGAGATCAATATCTTCTCTATCTCACGCGGGCTCGTCGCCTCCTTTTTCATCTTTACGAGGTTTCTGCCCCCGTAGAGCACGAGAAATCTGTCGGCATAGTCGAACACATCCTGCACCTTGTGATCTATGACGAGCACCGCCCCCCCTCTCTCCCTCACCTTCTTCATCAAGCTCATGACTCGCTCGTACTCGTGCTTCGACAGACTATTCGTCGCTTCGTCCATAATGATCAATGACGAGTGAAAGTAATAGGCGATGGCAACATCGAGTATCTGTCTCTGCCCCTTCGTGAGTGTGCTGAGCCGGTCACCGGGTCTCTTCCCTAAGTCCAACTCGAGAGTGTCGAAGTACTCCTGCACCCGTCTGTTCATGCTCTTAGATGCGAGGAGGGGGATAAAACGGGAAACGAGCTGCTCCCGGCCGAGGAAGAAGTACTTGGCCACGGTCAGGTTATCCGCCTGCCGGATCTCCTGCTGTATCATCTCAATCCCGTACTCTTTCACGAGTGCGGGATTGAGAGTGGTGAAAGGGGTGCCGTTCAGAATGATCCTGCCGTATTGAAAGGAACACATTCCCGCTACAGCTCCCGCGATGGTGCTCTTGCCCGCACCATTGTCACCGAGGAGCGCCACGATCTCTCCCCGGTGTATCGAGAGGTTTATGCCGTCGAGGGCCTGAACGTTCCCGAATTCTACCCCGACTTCCTCCATCTCGACTATCGCCGGCTCATCCGCTGAAGGACTGCGATCGATACCGGAATCCTGTTCCATCCCTCTTCCCGTTTTGTTGATCATCACACCGCATTAGTATATAGTTGACGAGATGAGATTGCAATCGTTTAGCGTGAAAAGGGTTACATCTTGATAACCATGCAGGACATAGCAAAGAGAGCCGGTGTCTCTACGGCTACCGTATCGAGAGTCCTCAACAAACATGACTCCGCAATACCGATCAGCAGCGACACGAAGAAGAAGGTGCTCGATATTGCGAAGGAGCTCGGCTACTCTCCGAATATGTATGCCAAGACCCTTCGTACGAAAAAGAGCATGCTGCTCGGGCTAGTCGTTTGGGATCTGACCGACTTCTTCTTCAGCGATATACTGAGAGGAATCGAGAATACGCTGCATTACTCCGGGTACAACCTCCTGCTGAACAGTGCAGAGGCCGACGCCGATCGGGAACGTAGCTGCATAGCGAGACTGCGGGATCTTCACGTAGACGGGATTCTGCTCGTAGGAGGGTCGGCGGATTCGAAAAAGGGGTTCCTCGAAGAGCTGGGAATCTCCACCGGCTCCACCGTCCTCATAGGTGCGTCATCTCAGGACGTGAACATAAACTCCGTAACGGTAGACAACTTTACCGGCGGCTACATCGGCATGGAGTATCTCATAAATATGCGGAGAAGAAAGCTGGTATATCTTGCCGGCACCCACAAAACCACGGATATGCAGAAGCGGCTGTCGGGAGTGCGGCGTGCCGTCGAGGACCGTCATTCTTCCGGCAACTTCGAATTGCGGGAGGTAGGCCCCGGAGAGAAAGCAGGATACGAGGCGGCGCAGGACATACTCGCGGATAATTCTCTCCCGGCAGCCATCTTCGCCGTGAGCGACTTGACGGCTTTCGGAGTAATCCGCGCCGTAAAGGACCGCGAGCTGCGGGTCCCGGAGGACGTAGCGGTGCTCGGATACGACGACATATCCCTGGCAACATATTTTCATCCCCGGCTATCGACAATACGACAGCCCCGCTATGAGATGGGCGAGATGGGAGCCACCATTCTTCTCGAGTCCATAGAGGCAAAAAAGGAGTCAAATAGC